>JAHJUD010000141.1 GCA_018829335.1 Microcaldota archaeon
AATGAATGAAGAAACCAAAGCCTTGCCTGAAATAAAAAAATATTTTGAGGAATTAAACTTAAAAGTAAAAGAACAATTTGAATTAGCAAGAAAAGCAAGAGAAAAAGGATTAGATTTAAGCAAAGAAGTTGAATCAAAACCTGTATTAGACTTAGCTGAAAGAACTGAAAGCATTATTGGCCCAAAAGGAATTGCAAAAAGATACAGAGACTTATTTGAGGAACTCAAAGGAGACAGAATACAAGTAATATTTAAAGTATTCAAGGAAATAATAGAACAAGAATGGTGTGAAATTCCAGATGAATCAAAAAGAATTGAACAAGCAATAAAAACTTGTCTTGTAATTGAAACAGAAGGAGTTGTTGTGGCGCCATTAGACGGAGTCCCAAAAATAGAAATAAACAAGAATCTGGATGGAAGCAAATTTGTTGATATTTATTTTGCAGGGCCTATTCGTGCAGCAGGAGGCTCTTCAACTGTACTTCCATTAATTTTAGGGGATTATGCAAGAAAATTAATGGACTTGGACAGGTATAAGCCGACAGAAGAAGAAGTTGAAAGATATGTTGAAGAAATAATGATTTACCAGACAGAAATTTTTTCAAGGCAATACACTATTCCAGAAGATGAAATAAGAATAATTGTAAGGGGATGTCCTGTATGCATTAATGGCGTTCCAACAGAAGAAAAAGAAGTTTCAGTTCACAGGGACTTGGAAAGAATTCCATCAAACAGAATCAGGGGAGGAATGGGTTTAGTTATAAGCGAAGGAGTTGCATTAAAGGCAATGAAAATAATGGAGTGGGCAAAAAAACTTGATTTGGATTGGAGCTGGCTGGAAAAAATAATTAAAGTAAAAAAATCAAGCGAGGCAAAAACAGAAATAAAACCAAATTTTAAATACTTGGACCGAATGGCTGCAGGAAGACCATTGCTTTGTTATCCAATGAAATACGGCGGTTTTCGTTTAAGGTATGGAAGAGGAAGAAACACAGGAATAATGGGAAAAGGGATTAATCCTGCAACAATGATTGTATTAGATGAATTTATTGCAGTAGGCACTCACATAAGGATTGAAAGGCCTGGCAAGGCAGCACAATTATTTCCATGTGATTCAGTTGACGGGCCAATAGTAAAATTAAAGAATTCAAGTGTAATGCGCTTGAATTCACTGGAAGAAGCAGTAAAAGTAAAGCCTCAAATAGAAAAAATTCTTTTTTTGGGTGATATTCTTGTAACTTTAGGGGATTTCAGAAAAAGCTCTCATCCATTGATTCCAAGCTCTTTTGTAGAAGAATGGTTTGAGTTAGAATTAAAAAAAGCATTAAAAGAAAAAAAAATTACAGGAATAAAAGAAAAAGAAATTGAAAATATAAGAGAGATAAACCCTTTTACTGCAGTTGAATTAAGCATGCAGTTAAATATTCCGTTGCATCCAAAATACCTGCATTATTATACTGCATTAAATCCAGGGGAAATAATTGAATTAATGAAAGAAGCAAGAAAAGCAGAAAAAGTTTTTTCAGGAAAAAGAATTACTGGAGCCAGATTTGAATTAAAAGAAAAAACAAAAGAATTAATGGAAAAAATCGGTTTACCGCATAAAATAAAAGAAGAAAAAATTACAGTAGAAGAAGAATTTGCTTATCCTTTGCTTAAAACTTTAGGTGCATTAAGCGCAAAAGAAATTCCTGAACTCAAAGAAAAAAAAGTCCTTGAATTATTAACTGAAATTTCTGGGATGCAAATAATGGATAAAGGCGCAAGCTTTGTAGGGGCAAGAATGGGCAGACCAGAACAAGCAAAACCAAGAGAAATGAAAGGAAACCCTAATGGCTTGTTTCCAATAGGAAATTTTGGAGGAAATACAAGAAGCATTAACAAGGCAATTGAATCATTAAATAATTCAAACAAAAAACTTAAAACAGAATTAAGCATTTACCGCTGCCCTAAATGCACCAGAATAATTCCTTTCCCTTACTGCGAAAAATGCCAAGAAGAAACTTTAAGGATTTCAAAATGCATTAAATGCAGCTGGATAGGAAAAAAAGATGAAACCAGCTGCCATCAATGCAAAGGAAACATGATTAAATCAGAAGAAAGAGAAATTGATTTAGAAGAAGTCGTTTACAATGCAGCAGAAAAAATGAAAATCAAGGTTCCTGAATTAGTTAAAGGAGTCAAAGGATTAATTTCTGACTTAAAAGAACCAGAGCCAATAGAAAAAGCAATTTTAAGGGCAAAACACGGCGTGCATATTTTCAGGGATGCAACAAGCAGATTTGAACTGCTTAATGCGCCAATCACTCATTTCAAGCCAGAAGAAATAAATTTAAGTGTAAAAAAAGTAAAAGAATTAGGTTACACCAAAGACATCAAAGGAAAAGAAATTGTTTCAGAAAAACAAATAATAGAAATTTTTCCTCAAGACATTATAGTAAACGAAACAGCCGGAGACTGGATGCTTAAAGTAACTGCATTTATTGACGAATTACTGGAAAAATTTTATGGAATGAAACCATACTACAATAAAACAACAAAAGAAGAATTAATTGGAGAAATAGTAATCGGCTTGGCTCCTCACACTTCAGCAGGAATTGTCGGAAGAATAATAGGCTTTAGTGGTTCAAGGCTTGGCTGGAGCCATCCTTATTTTATCGCATGCAAGAGAAGAAATTGTTTAACAGGAAACACCCCTGTATTGATTCAAAACGGACGGAAAATAAAAAGCGTTCCAATTAATTACTTTGACAATGGTTTAGAAAAAGAAGAAATTCCATTAGAAAACGTGTTTACTTACACAATTGACATAAAAGGAACTCTGCAGACAAGAAAAGTTAATGCATTATTAAAACAAAAAGCCCCAAAAGAACTGATTAAATTCAATACAATGTTTGGAAGAGAAATAACCACAACAGCAAACCACAAACTGCTTACATTTGACGGAATAAAAATAAAAGAAAAAACAGCTTCAGAATTTATTCAAGGAGAAAACCTGCTTGCATTACATTCAATTAAATCAAACAAAATTCAAAAAGAATTCAATGTATTAGAATATTATCTAAAAAGGCCATTGCAACAAAAAAAACTTTTAAGAGTGCACGGAATAAAAAAAGAATTAAGAGAATTTGTTCTGAAAAAAGGAGGCTATGTTAGGACAGCAGAAAGAATTAAATGGAGAAACGGAAAAGCACTGCATACTGCAATAGATTTTGATTCAGTTCCAATGGATTTATTTGAATTACTTTTAAAGGACATGAAAAAAAAAGCAAAAGAATTCAGAGAATGTTTTATTGGATACAACAAACAAAAAAGCAGAATTCCTTCAGCAATTCCCTTCAACAAAGAATTAGGCGAAATTGTCGGATACTTTCTTGCAGATGGTTATTCAAGGAATTCAAGGAAACAAAACTCTAAAAAATTTGTTTATCAAGTAAATTTTGTTTCAGAAGAAATAAAGATAACAGAAAAACTTGAAAAAATGATAAAAAAAGTATTCAAAAGAAATGTTTCAATTGAAAAAAGAGAAAGAATTGATTGCATTACTTTAAGCGGAAGGGTTTACTTTGAATTCTTTGATGAAATGCTTAAAACAGGAAGCAATGCAAAAAACAAGCAAGTGCCTTTCCTGCTTTTTAACGCTCCAAAAGAATGCCTGCAAGCAATGCTTGCAGGGTATATTGTAGGAGACGGACATATTAATTCTAATTCAATTAAAATGACTTCAGTTAACCAAAAACTGATAAACAATTTTGGTTTAGTTTGTAACTTGCTTGGGTTGTTTCCGCATTTTGTTAATGAAAAAGAAAGAGAAATCAAGTCAGGCTATTTAAAAGAATTTTATGCAAAAAAAGGAAAAACTATTTCAATTAAATCTTTCGGGATAAGGCTTTACTCAGAAGATTTAAGGGAAATGGGAAAACATTTGTTTGGGAAGAAAAAAGAAAAATTCAAAGAAATTGAATTAACACACAGGTTTAGGAAAAAAAGAATTAAAGGAATTGGAAATTTTGTTTTGGATGAAATAAAAAAAATTGAAAGAGTTGAAAGCAAAGAAAAATGGGTTTATGATTTGATGGTCGAAGGAGAAAAAAATTATATTGCAGGCTTTGGAAATTTGGCTGTTTATGATTGTGACGGAGACCAGGATTCAATAATGCTGTTAATGGATGCATTACTTAATTTTTCAGAACATTATTTGCCTAGCTCTAGAGGGGGAAGAATGGATGCTCCATTAGTTTTTACAAAAAACCTTAATCCATCAGAAATAGACAATGAAGTATATGAAATGGAAACAGTTTCAAGTTATCCTTTGGAATTCTATTACAAGACATTAGATTATGCTGAACCAAACCTGAAAGAAATTCAAATAGTTAAAAGAAAGTTAGGGGAAATAGGGCAATACACTGAATTAAATTTTACCCATAACACAAAAACATTTGATGAAGGCCCAAAACAATCAATGTATGTTCAGCTAAAAACAATGGAAGACAAAATCAAAAGCCAGGCAAGATTACAGCACAAAATTAATGCAGTAGAAGAAAAAGACGCATTAGAAAGAGTTTTAATGTCACATTTTTTGCCAGACATTATTGGAAACACCAGAGCTTTCTCTAAACAGCAGTTTAGATGCACTGCATGCAATACAAAATATCGTAGAGTTCCATTAACAGGAAAATGCACTAAATGCGAAGGAAAATTAATTTTAACTATTGCAGAAGGTTCAGTGAAAAAATATCTGAATATTGCAAGAGAAATCATTAACACATACCATTTAAGCGATTACTTAAAGCAAAGAATTGATTTAGCTGAAATGGAAATAAGCTCTGTGTTCAAGAATGACAAAGTAGAACAAAAATCTCTTTATGAATACGTTTAAATCAAGGTTAAACTAAATTCTTTTGCAGAAAGGGAGAAAAATAAAATGGCAAAAACACCTAAAAGAAAAATAAGCACAATGATTGGAAACAGAATAACAAGACCAACAAGCTTTACTTTTTTTGACAGAAAAGGGCAATTAAGAATTGCGTCAAAAGACGCCAAAGAAAATTTTTTAAGAAGAAAAATAGCCCCGCCGTTTGAAACAATAGAACTCATTAAAGCAGGAAAAATAAGGGTTACAAACCAAAAAGAAGCCATTCAGGAAGTAATGCGATGTGATATTAACACTGCATTATCAACATTTGGACAGTTTGGTTTTAAGGTCATTACAAGAAGCAAAACTTCATTAACTTTAAGAAACGACAAAGGAACAACTGTTTCTATTCCAAATTATGCAGGGCTACCAAACGAGACAGTAACAAAAAAAATGGCTACAGCAATAGAAAAAACACTTATTTAATCAAAAAAAATAAGAATGAAAATAAGAAACGGGAATCCTGGCAAAAAAAGCCGTTTAAAAATATTAAAAGAATTAAAAAAATAAAAAAAAATGCTTGATAATTTAAGGAATTGTTTATGAAATGAAAAAGAATTATTAAAAGGAAAGGCAAACCATTGTCCAGGACTGAAATAAGGACTTTTATAGGGCATTATGGAGGCAACAAAAGAGAATTAGCCGGCGCAAGATTGCTGGCAAGCGGATTTAGGATTTTGAGAACACAAGGAGAAGTAACATACTGGCACCCTGAAACAAAAATTGAAGTTTCTTTTTCTTTAAACACTCCGCAAAACAAAGCAGTTGCGGTAATGAGAACTGCATTAAAAGCACATAAAATAGAATTTGACAGAATGGTTGAAAAATTAAAAAGAAGAAAAACTAAAATTAAAAAAAAAGAAAAAAGAACTAAATAAATCCGTACTGCCAAAGCAAAATTAATGCAAGAATTACTAACAGAATAAAAGTCTGGTATTTCCAGTTATGAATTAAGTTATGAAAAACGTTTCCTGAAAAAGTGTTTTTCACAACAAAGTTTGCTGAATCAGAAATAATTGAAGTAGTGTAATTAACCCAGCTTGAAGGGCTTTTTAATTCATTTAATGTTTCGGCAGTTATTTCCCAGAAACCTAATTCTCTTTCAGGGATTTCCTGTTCTGAAATCACTTCTCCGTCAATTCCTGAAAGCTGGAACTGAAAAGTGTTTTCTTCAAGGGAAAAATCAATTATCCATACAGGAAACAAAACTTTTTTCAAAGAATGGATTATTACATTATCTTTTGCAGTCTTTAAATGAGCCGCAGTTTTTATTTGGGCAATTAATTCAATTTTTTCATCGAAATGAAATTTCATTTCCTCAAAAGGAATATTTTCAGGGATGTCTTCAATTTTTTGGGTTAACTCTGTTTCTTCTGGAACAGAAATTTCTTCCAGTTCGGCTGTTTTTCCGTTTAATGCAAGAGAACCATAAACTGTTTCAGAAACAATTTTTTTTTCTTCTTCTTCATAAAAGGCATCAAAAGAAAAAAAATAGTATGGAATAAAAACAAGCTTGACTTCAATTACTTCAAATTCAAACCAGTTTTTTTCCTCTAAAGTGGACTTGATAAAATCAGTTGTTTCATTTAAAGAGAAGTGAAGAGGGAAAGATTTTTCTTTCAGCTTCATGTAAAAGAATTACTCTTTCCTTTTAATAATCTTAACTTTTGACGGAGTAACAAGAATTCTTTCATTTGAAATTCTTGCAATATCGCCGTTTATTTCTTCAACAGTGTTTTTGATGCTGCTGACTAATTCCCTTAACTTTATTGCATTTCTTTTTGAAAGGTCTCCGATGTTAAGTAAAATAATATTGCCTTTTCTTAATTCATCTGAAACCATTGCAGTATCTTCTGCACCAGTCAAAGAAATTGGCTTGACATAAGCATCAGCGTCTTCAACCATTGTTTCTTCTTCTACATCCAGATTGTTTAAAAATTCTTCAATATCAACTGAGTCTTCTTGTTTTTTGAAGATTTTGTCCATAAAAGCCATTTAAATCCACCCCTCCTCTAAAAGGAAACTGCAATATAATCTGAAAAGAACATATTTTAAACAATACTGAGATTCTGACTAAAAAAATAAAGAGTAGGTTTTTGAAGTTTTTCAATTAAAGAATATTACATGGGAAACCTTTTTGAAAAAGAACTTGAAAAAAAAACTATTTTTAAGGATAGAAATGCAATAAGCCAGCATTATTTTCCAAAAGAACTGCCTTTCAGAGAAAAACAAATACAAGAAATGACAAAAATTTTAACTCCTTCATTGCAAGGAAAAAAGCCGGATAATTTGTTTTTGTACGGCAAAGTAGGAACAGGAAAAACCACTGTAACTTTTCATGTAATAAAAGAACTAGAAGAATTTGTGAAAAAAAACCAGGCTAAAGTGACAACAAATTATGTTAACTGCAGAAACCATAATTCAAAATACAAGGTTTTAATTAAAGCGATAAAAAAGTTTTTTCCGGAAGAAAATTTCATTGGTTATTCTGCAGGGTTTATTCAGGAAAAATTCATTGATTACTGCAATAAAGAAAACCATATAATTCTTGTATTAGATGAAATAGACAAAGTAAAGGATTTGGATGAATTAGTTTATTCTTTAAGCAGAAGCAATGACGAAATACAAAACGGAAGCATTTCAATTATTGGTATTTCAAACAATTTAATGTTCAAAGAAAGGCTTGACCCAAGGACTAAAAGTTCTTTATGCGAAAAAGAAATGGTTTTTCCGCCATACAATGCAGAAGAATTAAGAGCTATTCTTAAAGCAAGAGTTGAATTAGCTTTTATTCCAGGAAGCGTTTCAGATTCAGCTGTAAATCTTGCTGCAGCAATTGCAGCACAAGAATCAGGCGATGCAAGAACTGCAGTAATGCTTTTAATGAGGGCAGGAGAAATAGCAGAAAACACTAATGCAAGAAAAGTAAGTGATGTAGAAGTAAATAAAGCCAAAAAAAAAGTAGAAGAAGACATTATTTTTAATATGGTTTCAACTCTGCCAGAACAACAACAGCTTGTATTAAAGGCAATTGCATTGCTTTCAATGAGCACTAAAGGAATAAAAAAAATTACAGGACAAGAAGAAATTGGAGTGCTATATTCAGGAGAAATATACGACAAATACAAGCAGTTGGCTTCAGGAATAAAAGAAAGCGTTGTAAGCTCCAGATGGTACAGACAGTATATTACTGAATTAGAAATGTATGGATTGATTTTGACTTCAGCTTCAGGGCCAGGAATTAAAGGCCAGACAAAACTGATTAAACTTGGATTTGATGCAGAAAAAATTAATTCAATAATTGACTCACAGTTAGGAAAGTGAAATGAAAACAAGAGACCGCTTGATGAGCATTGAAAAAAAAGGCGACACATACGATGGTGCCATAAACAAGCTGGTTGATTACTGGGAAAAGAAGAAGCGTTAATGCTTACTTTTGTGCGCTGATTTTAAACATTTCAAGGATTAGCTTGTCTATTGCTTCCTGTTTTTCTTTTGAGATGACGCCAATTTTTCGTATTGCCCTGCTTTCATCCTGGGAACTAAGCTGGTAAACCAATGCGATGCTATCACAGCTTAAGCCGTTATGCGGAGTTTGCTCTATCAGTTCAGTAAAAGAAAAATTTAAGCGATCAAGATTGCTTGTTAATGGAACAAGAAGTAGCATGTGGTTTGTTCTTGCGAGGACAATTGCGGGCCTTTCTCCTTTTTGTTCATGGCCCTTGCCTTCCGGCAAATCACATATCCAGACCTCGCTTTTTTTCATGAGAATTAGCCCGCATTGATTTGAGAGATGCATCCTGCCAGGCCCTGGCTTCTTCCTTCATGTCAGCCAGTTGTTTTTCGCTTGGCCTGAACAAAAACTCTTTTGCCTTTGAAACACCAACAGCGATCTGCGCCTCAGAATAAAAAGTCTTCATTCTCTTTACATTCTGCAGGGCAGTTATCGGGTCCTGTTTTTGTTCAAAAGCAAAATAAGAATACGTTGCTGCAACCTCAAGAATGCTTGGCTTTAACTCAGAGAATATATCCTTGAATTCCTCAACTTTTTTGGATTCTGAATTATCAAGCCTGCTGCTTGTTTCCAGTTTTTCAACTGTGCTTTTATGGCCATAGACTTCTTTGGTTAAGTCAGGAGAATAGGGGCCACGGACATACAAATTATAAGCAAAGCCAGGGTCAATGCCCTTCAGCTTCAGCAAATAAATAGCTTTTTGGATAACCAAACGATTCTGAAAATCATCAACATTTGGCTTCAAGCCTATTCCCTTCAAGCACGCAATAACTTTATCCAGACTCATTGTTTTTACCTCCACATTCAACAAACTTTTTTAACCAGTTTCTTATTCGCTCCCAAGCAATCAAACCTTCTTGGGTTATTTTGTATGACTGCAATTTTTTTCCTTCCAAAGTAATTTCCTCTGAAATAACATAACCAGTTTTTTCCAAAGACTTGAGGTTAGTGAAAAGTGCCCCGTCAGAAACCCGCAAAGCAGCCTTCAGCTCCCTGTAAGTTACGCCATCAGCTCCAACGCTGGCTATGCTTGAAAGCAGCAAAAGCCTAATCAACGAAAAAACATCTGAGTTCAAGGCCTCTGATTCCTTAATCAAAGACAAAAAATCACTATTCATAGCATCTCCCACTATAGTTACTATAAAATTGAACAACCAATAAGAATATAAACTTTTAGTTTCACTTTTATTTTTAAAGTAAAACCCAAAGTAAAGGTGGTGGTTATGGCAAGAAAATTCAAGGCAAAGGTTGTCGGCATTACTGACGGGGACACAGTCAGACTTTCAGGAAGAGGCTCAACCCCAAAATTTGTCCGCATAGCGGGAATGAACGCCCCTGAAAAAGGCCAGTTCGGCTATAGCAAGGCAAAAAGAAGCCTGTCACAAAAAGTGCTGGGCAGAACAATGACTTTCAAGCCAGTTGGCATGAGCTATGGCAGAACAGTCGCCAAAATGCCCGGACTCGGCAGGCGCATGCCCCCAAAAGGCAGGTAATCAAATGGACAAAATAGAAAGAAACTGCGACGTCTGCAACAAGCACTTCAAACCAATGACTGACAAACAATGGGAAAACGTTCGGGACAGATTGCACCCTATTTCAGAAAGGCACAAAGCATACCTCAAGCTGAAGCAGAGCGGACAATAAAAAAAGGCTGATTGAATGAACAATGAGCTTTATTTTTATTTTGATGATTCTGGTCAGCCCGGCTTAAACAGAGGCTTGAAGTGGCATATTGCAGCAACAGTTTACACAAACACTCAAGAGGCAATTTTTGACGCATATTCAGCGACAAAAAAAGAATTATTGAAAATCAAGCCTACTTGGGATCACAGGGAATTAAAAGGAACTGATATGCTCAGCCAAGAGCGGGAAGCTGTTCTGAATGCACTCAAAAATTCAAGCCTGAATTTGGTTGTCAGCAGGTTTGACACATCCTCAGCACCACAAAACATTGTAAAAAACAATAATGCAAAATTTGCGGACACAGGAATTGTTTTGGACCCCACAGGCCTAGAGGCAAGGCATTTTGCATTCTTGGCATGGTCAATAATCGAACCCATTAAAGGCAGTTTATCAAAAGTAATACTCCATTACGATGGCAAAAAGTTTGAGGAAAATAAAGAACTCAAGCAAGAGCTCAGAACGCATCTTGAAAGGCAATTGGGAGAAATTCCGTTTGAGGTTTACACTCCGGATTCAAAAGAATGCGAAGGCGTCCAGCTCGCTGACGTATTGGCTAATGCACAATACAGGGCCTTAAACAAAAAAGACCCCCTATTTGGAATATTAAAAGGCAAAGCCGTAACCGCAGAAATGAAGATAGGGAAAAGGCAAAAACAATAAACTTTTAACCA
>JAHJUD010000142.1 GCA_018829335.1 Microcaldota archaeon
AGCCTCTAGGGGGATTTGAACCCCCGACCTACTGATAGCCTGCTTCCGTGCAGGCGTAACGGTGCACCACTTCAGTGGAGCTTGCAAGACTTCCATTCTTGCCTTACGCCTAATATCCGTGCAGTACGGCTTTATGCCGTACGTTTTGTTACACCTTTTGGAAAAGGTGTTACAAGTCAGTCGCTCTGCCACTGAGCTATAGAGGCAAAAAACACTTTAATTTAAAGCATTAAAGCAGTAAATATTCTTAAATGAAATCAATTAAAAGTATTTGCTATGAATGCCAAAAATGTTGCAAAAAATACGATATTACTCTTTTGCCGGCAGAAGTTAAAAGAATAAGCAAAAAGCTGAATTTAAGTGAAAAAAAGTTTATTGAAAAATACTGTGATTTAACCTTACAGTTTTTTCCTTCATTTAATTCAAAAAATCTTTTTGTAATCCAAAAAGCTAAGCTTCCAAAAAAGATCCAAGAAAAACTAAAAAATTATTCAAATTCAAAATATTTTTTTGTTTTACCCAATATTTCATTAAAAAACAATAAAAAATGCATTTTCTTGAAAAATGGTTTATGTGAAATTCATGCAATAAAGCCAGAGCAATGCAAATTATTTCCATTTATTTCATTGAAAAAAGAAACAGGTTTCTGGAAAAAATATCCTTTCTGTGAATTATTAAAAAAAGGTTTTAAACCAGAAAAAGGTTTTGACAAAAAATCAGAAAAACATTATGCAAAAGTAAAAGAATATTTTGAGTTAATAAAAGAAAAAGGGTTTGGTTTAGTGTGGAAAAATTTGCCTGAAAAAGGAAACGCTTTCTTTAAAGACGAAAAAATAACAAAAATAACCAAAAACGACTTCTTAAAAGTAATAGAAAGGCTTTGTCAGGAATGAGGTTGTTGAAATAACTGTCAAAACGGTTGTTGTTTATTTTTGGCTGGTTATTTGACTAATTTATAATGCTTTCTTAAATATCTTATCTATGTGGCTATTCTTAATATAATTATTCACAATAACTTTCTTTTCTTCATCTGTGTGAAAATTATTTTTAATTCCTGTAACATCTTCTAAGTTTAAGTGAAATCCTATAATATAAATTGTTCCAATGGTTTTATCATCTTTACACAATTTTATTGACCACACAGAAGCCTCGTCAATCTTTTGCAACAACTCACACGAAGTTAAAGTTAGATTAGCCCCTCTAAATCTGTTCATAAATTTTTTTTTGAGTTTATCTTCAAATAGGTCTATTGTATTTCCATCTAAATCTATCAACATAATGGGGTCATATCTTTGTTTACATAAATTAACCAATTTTGAGATAGTAACGTCAATGATTTTTGTTTTCCCACTTTCCGATTTTACTAATAAGTTGTATGGCAACCATTCAGATTGTAATTTATCAAAATAGTCTTCTTCAATAAATTTCAGCTTTTTTTTAGTATCCTGTGAATTTTGGTCAAAGAATAAGATTTTGCTTTCGTCAATCTGTATTCTTGTTGTCAAAAGTTCTCTTAAGAAAATTGTATCGTTTTTGCCTTCACTCAAGATTATCCTTTTCATTATCTTCCTCTTAAATCAAGTTTAAGTTCTTCAAGTTCTTCTAATGCTTCTTCTCTATTTAGTTCTTGTGCTATAATATCATCATCTAAACACTCTAACCTAATAATGTTCAATTCCTTAGAAAGATAATCTTGATATTTTGGTTCAAGCATATCTGTTGAAACTACGTCTAAAACATCAGAATTGTGGGTTGTAATAAAGAATTGAATATCTTTTGATATGGAAAAATCAATTATTTGCCTTATAAGTTCTTTAATGTAAATCGGGTGCATATGGTTCTCTGGTTCTTCTATTAAGATTATTTTAGTTTCATTAGACGTTCGTGTAATTAAGCCAATCAAAGATTTGAATCCATCTCCCATAAATGAAAAAGGTATTTCATATTCATTTTCATTGTTTTTAAACAATAATTTGTCGAAATCAAATCTTTCTAAATTCTCTAATATTTTTCTATCGTTCAAATAGTTTTCTATTTCGTTTATTTTTGATTTAGTGAGAGTGGATATTAGTCTTTCATTTATAGCTAAATCTGTTATAAAAGTTAAAGTTTTCTTGCTTTTTTCTTCTGTTTGTGGGTAAATAAATCTTGGTTGCCTTAACAGAATTGGAAACACATTTCTGCTCACACGAAAAATCGTTTTATTTATGTATTCTAATAATGGTTCAATTTCTTTTAAAATTAAGTCAGTGTATGAGAATATATAAAAGACTTTATTTCCGCTTTCAACTCTAATCGACTCCCGTTCTATTTCTGAGATTAGGTCGTTCTTGCTTAATGCTTTATCAAGTAATTCTTCTGTCTTTTCCCATCCAGCTTTATTATTTCTACGAGGAGAAATTGCTTTTATTTTGTCAATTAATTGTTTCTTAAATTCTGGTATGATTTCTTTTAGTTCGGGACTCTTCAACAAAAGATATTTAGTTTCGTTTTCCAATTTTACAACAACTTTGGACTCTTTTTTATTGACATTAATAAGATTAGATAAATGTGGTTCGTATTTTAGTTGCATTCCATACATACTAAGCTCAAGAGTAGAATTTATTGCTTCTAAAATAGAAGTTTTGCCTGTATTATTTTTCCCAACTAAAATATTGATTTGTTTAGGGTGAATGGTTAAATGTGGGATGCCTTTAAATCCTAAAATTTCAATTTCATTTATTTTCATATATATCATTGCTTTGATAAATTTTTCTTTGTCTTCCGACGTTCTTTATTCCAATATGGACTTTTACATCTTGGACAAACTTTTGGCAGATTTATGTTCCTTTGAATCCACTCATGATTACATCTTTTACATTTAAGACTCGGTTGTTCAAAAACATGGTGACACATAGGGCATTCTGGCATACTTATTTTATATACTGATAAGTATATAAATATTTCACCGACTATGTTCCTTTAGTATATAATTATAAGTAAACAAGCGATTATAATAATTATATACTTATAGGTATTGGCTATTTATATGAAGTTCTTTAGTTTTTGGAAATTAGCCCTTTTTTAACTAAATTCACTACTGCTTGATTGTTATTAGTTCATGACCGAGAGAACCCTTTTTGCCCGCTTTTAGCGGGTAGATGAATCGAGGTTTTGGTAAGGGGTTGTTAAGGGGAACAGCCAGATGGTCCCCTTAATAAAGAACTAATTTTATTATTTTTTTGAGAACCAGAAAGTCGGCGCGGTCACGCTATCGCGTGAAACGCGCCTCACTAAGTATTTTTATGTAGCGTAAGCTTTCAAAAACCTTTCTGTTTCTCAGGAGATGAAAAAAATGACAACAGATTTGAAACTTTTAAGGTATGCGCACACTGTAGGAGAATCAAACTGCCACTTGCAGTTTACTCCAAAATACAGAAAGAAAATATTTGAAGACAAAGACTTGAGAGCAGAATGTGAAAGAGAATTCAAAAGAATAGCTGAAAAACTAAAAGTGCAACTGGCAGGAGTAGGTTTTGGACCAGACCACGTGCACTTGTTTGTTACGGGATGGAAAAACTACAGCATAAGCCAATTAGCACAAAGATTCAAAGGAACAAGCCAACAACAAATGAACAACTGGAAAAACTACTACAACTTTATTCGCCCACATCAAGCCTTAAACGGAAAAACACCAAGCCAAAAAGCAGGAATAGAATTAGAATTAAAAGAAAACAAATGGAAAGAACTAATAGAAAAAGTTTAGATGAAACCAAAGCTTTTAGCTAATACTCCTAAAACACCTAATAAAATAGTGACAATAAAAAACCAAACAAGCTTATCTCTAAAATCTTCAAGTTTATTTGCTCTCTCTTTTAGATTTTTTATATCGTTTTTCGCGACTTGTAATTCAGTATTAATTTCATTGATTGTTGTTACCATTACAACCAACCACTCGCTTTAAAAATAATCAAAGTAATGGCTACTGCAATAAGGTAAGCAATGACATAAGTTGACTGAATTACAAAAGGTTCAATTACACGCAATACGACATAAAAAGAAACAATCACAACTGCAAAAAAAGCTATTATTTCTTTAATGTTGACTGCCATTCGTTGTTTAATAAGATTTAACTTATTTATAATAGTTTCTTTCAAGTATTTTCACCTCCTTTTAGTTTACCAACCGAATTGACAAAAATTCAAAAACCATTCTCAACCCCTGAGTTTAGGACAATGCCAATAGAAAGCTTTAAATAAAGTTATGAATATATATTCATTATAGAATTTAAGGAGGTAATATTGTGCCTATGAAAGATGGAAGCGGCCCAAAAGGGGAAGGGCCTTTAACCGGAAGAGGTTTTGGTTCTTGTAAAGATAAAGGCTTTGGCAGATGCGGTAGAGTTGGAGCAGGCTTTAGAAGAATTTCTTTTTCTAAAGAAGAACAAAAAAAGATTTTGGAAGAAGAAAAGAAATCAATTGAAGAAAAATTGAAAGAATTTGATTAAATGGTTAGACCAAGGTGTTTGAGGAGAGTTTTTTCTAATCCAGAGGTTACTTTTTTTAAGCCTGCTGGGATCAAAATGAGGGATTTAGTGGAAGTAATTGTTTCTGTGGATGAATTTGAGGCTGTGAGATTAAAAGATTTAGAGAATTTAGATCAAGAAGATTGCGCTAAAAAAATGGGCATCTCTCAGCCTACTTTTCACAGATTAATTTCATCTGCAAGAAAAAAGATTGCTGATGCGATAGTTAAAGGTAAAGCAATTAGAATTGAAGGCGGAAACTTTAAACTCAAAAAATAAAAACAAGGGAGTGAAATCACTCCATAAATTTTGCTATAACTATTGCTCCGCCCAGCATATACAATAAGCTTCCAATGAATGAACTGATTGTAAATCCAATTGGATAAGTCATGCTAGTGTATACAATAAAAGCCGAAGGAACTCCTGCAACAAGCCACACCAGAAAACCAAATTTTTTTCCTTTGCTTAAATAATTTCCTTCAAGTTTAAGGTAAGGGAACACAAAACTCATTGCAAAAGCTGTTACAAAAGGAGACAAAAAGAATAACATCATTAAAGGGTCTTCAATGCTTCTCATTCCACCTAAACTGAAAATGTCGTAAGGAAAAGCCATTCCCACTAATGAATCAAAAATAAAACTGATTATCAAGATTGCTATTCCTCCAAGAATTCCTGAAATTAAAAATTTTTTTGCATCCAAAAAACACCACCTCAATTTAATTCAGCTTTTCTTCTTTAAATTCTTTTTCTTTATGCTCCGGCCGGGATTCGAACCCGGGTCTATTCCTTTCTCTTTATGTAATTGAGAGGGAATGATGCTTGACCGGACTACACTACCGGAGCGGCTGCTCAATCAGCCGGCACTTGTGCAGGACATGCGCTTTTGCTTAGTCCAGCTGTAATGCCATTACTAAATCTTCTGAAGAAAATATTAAAAATAAAAGAAAGTATGCCGGTGAGGGGATATGAGCCCCCGACCTTCAGATTATGAGTTTCGCCCCCAAAACAATTCATAAATTAAAAAATCGCTTGGAACTGACGCTCTAACCAGGCTGAGCTACACCGGCATAAAAAAAAGCTCTTTTGTTAAAGCAATAAGAATTAGCAAATGAAAACATTTTAAACAAATAGTTTGTGGTCAATGGCTGTTATTACTATTCTTTCCCCAACCTGCTTTTGACTTCGATTTTCCCTTTATCATACAATAAGACTCTGTCAGCATAACCTACAAACAAGCCTGTTTCAATTACTCCTGGAATTTCTTTTGCTTGGTATTCGAATTCTTCAGTTGAAGGAATTGAATCAGTTAAAACATCAATAATATAATTTCCTGATTCAGTTTTAACCATGCTTTCTCCTTTTATTCTTTCTCTTGCA
>JAHJUD010000016.1 GCA_018829335.1 Microcaldota archaeon
AATTTTTTTTGTTCAAATTCTTTTGTGTTTTCGCAGATAATTGGTTTACCGTATTTTCCTCCGCCGCCTTCTTCAAACAATACCAATCCTTTCCTGAAAGAATCAATTTTTTTTGCGATTCCCCCATCAACTTTTTCTAGTTCTTCAATTGGTTCATCAACTAAAACTTTAATTTCAGAGCCAAATCTTTCAACAAACTTTTTCCACAAAAACTGAATTTTAGGAGAAGTGATTAACTTGATTTTAATTGTCTGCTGGATTATTTCCTGCAAGGGAAGCAAATGCAAATAATCAGGCCTGAAATCAGGCTTTGAATTTTTTCCGTCTGAAAGCATTTCAATTCTTTCAACAACTCCTCGCTTAATTTCTTTTTTGCATTCAACACATTTCCATTTAAGCCTTTCAGCTTCATCCAGAGAATATTTTGAATAACAAGACTGGCATGCAGTCCTGTGATATTTTCCTTCTTTTGGGTCTAATCCAACATTTAACACAATTCTTTTCTCTTCTTTTTCCTGCAAAGCTTTTTTCAGTTCCTTGAATGAAGGTTCTTTTAGTTTAATTCTATTAAATTCTCTTCCTAATCTAAAAGGCCAAGGAGAATGAGCATCAGAATTTGAAAGAAACAAATAATTCCTGTTTTCAGGAATTTTGTCAGCCAAAAAAGAGTCAGCGCTTAAACCTAATTCAATAAAAGAAATGTTTTTTCCTTGTGTTCCATAAGATTCTTTAATTGAATCAAAATAAGCATAAACTCCAAAATATGGAGTAAAAGCATGCGCAGGCCCGATTAAGCCTTTTGCATCAAAAACTATTTCTGCGATTTGTTCTCCGTTTAATTTCAGTCTAGGCCTTCCACCCATAACTGAATCCAGTTCATTAGTGTAATTTCTGAATTCATTTCTGACCTGTTCAACTGCATTAAAATCAGGCAAAAAAATTATGTGATGAACCCTATTAGAGCATTGCACTTCAGTTCCTAAAACAAAAAAAACGTTTTTTTCTTTTGACTTAAAAATTCCGTTTTCTTCAACTAAATTTTCTTTTAAATGCTGAAGCCATTTTCCATTTAAGCAGTCAGCAGAGCTAAGCAGATTTAATCCTTTTAATTCAGCTTGTTCTGCTATAATCGGAATAAACATATTTTTGCTTACTCCAACAGAATAAGGTCCATGATAATGCAAATCGCAGTCAAATTCTTGCATATAAAAAGAAAAAAGAATGAAAATGATTTTATTATAATTGACTTAAGTTTCTTATATGAAAGAAGCATTATTTTGGGAAAAAGAAGAAAAAGGAATTAAATGCAATGCCTGCAAAAGACACTGTTTAATTCCTGAAGAAAAAACAGGTTTCTGCAAAGTAAGAAAAAACATTGACGGAAAATTATTTTCTTTGGTTTACGGAAAAAATTTGACTTCAGAAATTGACCCAATAGAAAAAAAACCTTTATTTCATTTTCATCCAACTTCAAAAGTTTTAGGAGTAAGCACTTTTGGATGCAATTTTGCCTGCCTTATGTGCCAAAACTTTCATATTTCAAAAGAATTTAACGAGGAAGCAATAAATAATTTGCCTTTTGTTTCTCCAGAAAAAGTGGTAGAACAGGCTTTAAAAGAAAAAGTTGAAGGAATTGCATTTACTTACACTGAACCAACAATTTTCATTGAATATGCTTTAGATGTCATGAAGCTGGCGAAAGAAAACGGCTTATTTAATGTTTTTGTTTCAAACGGTTACATGACAAAAGAAGTTTTAGAAACAGCAAAAAAATATTTGGATGCAATAAACATTGACTTAAAAGGAAATTCTGAATTCTACAAAAAAGTCTGCGGCAATGTAGAAATTGACGGAGTAAAAGAAAACGTTGAGTGGCTTTACAAAAACAAAATTCATTTAGAATTAACTTATTTGATTGTGCCTTCCTATAACGACAAAAAAGAATTTTTTGAACAAACAGCAGATTTTGTGCTTTCACTTTCAGACAAAATTCCCTTGCATTTCACTGCATTTTACCCTACATATAAATTAGATTTTCTTCCAAGAACTTCTCCTTTGCTTGTTAGACAAGCAAAAGAAATCGCAGAAAAAAAAGGAGTAAAATATGTTTATGCAGGAAACTTAAAAGAAGAAGAAAACTCTTATTGCCCGAACTGCAAGAACCTGTTAATTTCAAGGCTTTACTTTGATTCAAAAATTAAAGGAATAAAAAATGGTAATTGCATTAAATGCGGAAAAAAAGCAGATTTTGTTTTAGCCAAACATTCCTAAAAAATAAAGTATCAGCATCACGCCTATTCCTGCCAAGCCAAAAATTGCTGTAACAATTAAAGTAGGAATAAAAGGCAAATTAACCCCAAAAACAAAATGAACTATTCCAAATACAATTAATCCTGCAATTGAATTAACAATAATTTTTTTCAGTAAAACAAAGATTGCAACTGCAGCAACAATTAATATTATCCCAATAATCAATATTGTTGGGTCTCCGATAAAATTTCCTGCTGTTTCCCCTGCTGTATGAACTAAAGCTTCTCCTACCATGCAGTATTATTTGTTTTTTGTTGTATTTAAATTACTTTGCTTGGACTAAACCTTTTTAAACCATTTTTTGTTGTAGTTATTAATGCCTAAGTTTAACGAAAACCAGAAAAAAATTGCTGTTCTTTTATTGCATGAAGCAAAAACCGCAGAAGAATTAAGAGAACAATTAAACATTCCTTATAATGAATTAATGCAGGAACTTAAAGGCATGCTTAAATTAGAGGTAATTTCAAAAGAAGGGTTTCCCACAAAATACTTGTTGAAAAAAGAAATTTATAATGCGGTAAGGAAGAGAAAAATGATTGCTGAAACAGACAAAAACAAGTTAAGGTTAAGGGTTACTATTGAAGTTCAGGCAATTCAAGTGGATTTACTTAAAAAACAGCTTAAAGAAATACAGGAAACACTCAGAAAAGAAGATGTTTTTACTATTTATGATATAATTGAAGCAGACCCTTTAGAGCAAGGAGAACATTATTCTTCTTATTTAGACGTAAACCTTTCAGTAAAAGACTTTCATGCATTAATGCGTTTAATGTTTTTGTATGGCCCTACTTCAGTTGAAGTAATAAAACCAGAAAAACTTGAATTCAGTTCAGGAGAATTACAGGACGGCCTTCACTTAATTGCAGACATAGTTCATTCTTATACTGAATATATTGCAAGCCATTTAAACCAAGAAGAACTCGCAGAATTCAACAGAAAACTTTACGAATAAAAGAGTTTTTTTGTTAGGTGAATTTTATTTGAATAACCCAAAAAAATGTGTTCGTCAATGCACGAAGCAAAATTCAACAATTCCCCAAAAAAAGCCCTTATTTGGCTGTTTTAAGGGGTTTTCTTTGTTTTCTGAAACAGAAAGCTATTTAAATAAGACATTATATTCAATATTAGAGCCTTTACTTAGAGCTGTCTCTTTTGTATGGAGTTTAGTTCGAATTTAATGGTTCTTTTTTTGATTTCAAATCGTGAGGTGAAATAAAATATGAGAAATTTGAATATAAAAAAGCTCATTGCAGTTGCAGCCGGAGCAGTTTTAGTAGGAAGCGCTCTAGCACCAATGGCTTCAGCAATCTCTTTGAACAAATCAGATTTATTTTCTGATACAGGAGTCAAAGTTGATGTTGTTGTCGGAAAAAAAGCAGCTGTAAGTGATGCAGTATGGGCAGGAAACATTGCAGTAGCAGTGGGAAAGAAAGCCTATACAGAAAAAGAAGTTGCAGTTGGTCCAGCAGACTGTTCAGGAGGAGCAACACCTTCAGTAACAGGCCTGTCAGTTGACTTAACTGTCGGAGGAACCACAACTGTTACAGGAGGAAAAACCTTCTTTAATAACATGGATTCTGCAAGACAAGAAGCAAACTTTAACAGCCAGTCTGTAACACAGTCAAACATTCCGTCATTGTATTACAATGGCTCAAAAAGCTATACATACAACGGATCATCCTATACAATTTCAATACAGGAAAGGCTTTACTTTACTTTAGATGCAAAGTTTGACGATGTGACAAATAAAGACCTTGTTGGTGAAATATCTTCAGGATCAGGAACAGGAAGTTCTGGAATAAAATATAACCTAAACTTAGGTTCAGGAATCCCAAGATATGAAGGTCCAACAGGAACAGCAAACTTTACTGACGACGGAAACGACAATGTAAGGATTCCATTATTCGGAACAGACTATCTTGTGAAGAATGTAACAACAACTTATGTTGAGTTATTACAGACTTCAGGAGAAACACAGTACTCTGAAGGAGACAGAATAACAGACTTGGAAGGATATGACGGAGAAATGTACTATATTGAAGTAGGGCCAGGCGGAACATCAGGTTCAACACAAAAGATCCAGCTTTCTTTGTATAAAGAAGACGGAACTTTAGTGAAAACTGCATTGTTCTCAACCGGAGATGTAGTATTCTACGGAGACGATACAGGAGAACCAATTATAAGTACATTGGTTAACATCAGTGAAATCTTAAGCCAGACAGTCTCTGATGCAGTAATCTACACTCCAACAATCCTTGTAGGAAGCGCAAGAGTACTGCTCTACGACGACAAAGGATATCCTTATGACTCAACACAAGCAGCTGACAGCTATGACTGGGAAGTCAATTTAGGCTGGGGTGGAACAGACACAAACTATTTAGTGGACTTAAACATCTACAATACCTCAAATTACAGGTTTCTTGACACTTCAGCAATAAAAGTAGGGGAAAAAGCAACTTATGCAAACGACATTGGAACAATTGAATTCCTTGGATTACAGTTGCCAGAGTTTGCAGGAGTCTCAAAAACAGAGAGAACAACAGTAGCTGAAATAAAAGACGGAGAATTAACATACAAAGACTCAACTTACGAAGCAGAACACACAGTGCCATTATACAAGTTAATGACAGGAATGTCTGATAGTTCTTCAACAACCGTAACAATTGACACAAAATCAATCTATATGAAAATAGATACAACAGATTCAAACCTGTTTGGTAATACTGGAGCAACTGGTTCAGGAACCAGATATGAATGTATTGGTGACCAGAACTACATCAATGGTGAGTTAATCACTATAAGAGATGTAAACGTAACAGGAAACACCACTCATTCACAGGCATGGATTGACGGAGAAGACTTTAATGTTGGACAGAGGCTTGACACAAACGGATTCAACGGAATGCAATTCTTGTTTGCAGGCGGAAGTAATGACAGCAACTGTATTTACCTTACAGCAGACGGAAACATTACATTCAGGCAAGACACTTCAACTGGAACCTTAATACAGGAATTCTATTACGTCGACAAAAACTATGGTGACAGTTCACCAATAAGCTTTGCAGGCGGAAGCGGAATAACACACGACTATGAAGTAATGGTTGAAGAAGGCTATTCAAGACTATGGTTGTTCTTTGACTCACAGGCATTAACCACACAATACAGCAAACACATAAACTTTGCAGGAACAGATGTCGATGAAACGCAAAACTTTGGAGCTGGATCAACACAAACAACTGCAGGTGCTACATCATATCAGTTCTACCTGCCACATAGCAGTTACCTGCCAACTTTAATGGAAGGTGACACAAACTATGGTTCAGCAGAGTACTTTATTGCAAAGTTCCAAATTGACGAAGACGAAGACTCAGCTTATGACTTCAACGTCTTTGTTGACACAGGAACAGGAAACTTAGTTGTTTTCCCAAACAGCAATTTAAGCACCTATTCAGTTGAAGCAGACTACAACGGCGGTGCAAAGACTTTAAGTGAAAGCACTACAGCTAACAGGCCTTCTTGGGCATACACTGACTTTGGCTCAAAGATTGTGTTAAGCGGTAGCAACTACAAAATCACAATGCCAGAGAACAGACCTCAAGCTGAAGTCTTAATTTCAGGAACAGGAACAAGCACTACAGTAGCTGGCGGAGAAGATCTGACAATAGCTGAAGGAAATACAGGAAACACTACAGGTGGCACAAGAGTTACAGTAACAAAAGTTAATTATAATGCAACTTGTAGTGGCGGAACAGGAACTGGAACAGGAACCTGTACAGTAACACCCGCAATGTATACAAAAATGTTGTCAGTCGGAAACCTTGTCAAATACGATGACTCTACTTCAGCATCAACTCATATAATTGTTGGTGGATGGAAGGCAAACAAGCTGGCTGAAAACGTAACTGTTGGTGGAGCAACCTTAAAGAGTCTGTTAACCAAAACAGGCGATTATGTTGCTGACAAAACAGGAAACGGTAACATAATTGTTGCAGGTTACAATGCCGGAGCTACAGGAACAGCTGCACAAGAATTAATTAACGCAATAGACAACCTTTAAATAAAAAAGGAGGCTTAGCCTCTTTTTTCTTTTTCTTTTTTTTTAAACCCAATTCAAATATCAATAACTAAATTTTTATGCGGTTTTTCTTTTTTGGGCAACTTGCACTTTTTTCTTTTGCGAAAAGAAAAAAGGGCAGTTTAAATTAATTTTGTGTGCTTTAATTTTTATGGAAAGAAACAATTTGATTGCATTAATTCTGGTAATGCTTATTTTTGTTTTTGGGGCAGTTTACTTTCTTTACCCAGAAAAAGAATTCAAGTATTCTGAAGAAATCAACGGAATAATGTTTTATTCTAATTCTTTTTCTTCTCCTCAAAAGTATTTTTTTGAGACTGTAAAAGAAAGAGACAGTTTTTTGATTGTATCTGAACTGGATTCAAAACAAGAGAATTTGACTCATGTTTCAAACCAGATTGCTTTGGCTTCAGGGCTTTTTTCTGCTACAGGAAATTTTGTTTCTTCTGTTGTTGTAGTGTTTGACAAGCAAGGCGAAATTGATTTTTGCCAGACAAATTTTGGAAGCACTTCAAAAAACGAAAAATTAACTAAAAGGCAGTGTGAAAGCCTTTTGGATAATTCAACTGAATTCAAGTTTATTGTAAGGTTGCCTGACGAAAAGTTAAGCAGACCAGAAGCTGAATTATATAATAATTCTGTGGTAATAAAACCCACTCAACCAGAAGAAGGATTGTTTGTTTTACAGCAATTGTTTACTGCAATGTATGGCAACTCAAAAGAAATAGTAGACCAAATAAATTCAATTCTTCATTCAATTACAAGCTAAGGTTTTTTCATGAAAAGTTTCATTAAGAAATCATTTTTTTCTTTGATTTTTTTTATTGCAGTTATTTCAATTGTTTTATTGTGGACTAATGCCCATATTGAACTCCTTAAAATTAACTGGATTCTTTTTGCTTTAGCTTGTTTTTTGTTTTTGTTTTCTGTTTTTGTCTGGCTTGTTTCCTGGGCTTTTCTTATAAGAAAAAAAGCAACTGTAAGCTATCAAAACCTTTTCATTGTAGGTTTTAGTTCATTATATGGGGCTTTAACTCCAGTGCAGTTAGGCGCCGAAGCATTGCGTTCAATGAAACTGAAAAGTTTTTTTAAGATTCCATATGATGAGTCAATTTCTGCTTCAATGATTGCTAAAGGAACAAAATTTATTATTCTTGCAATTTTTTTTGTTTTCATTTTATTGTTTTTTATTTCTAAAGCAAAACTTGATTCAACAGCTTTTTTTGCTTTGTTAAGCGGTTTTTTTGTAATAGCAATTGCAATACTTTTTTTTGTTTTGCCTTTAAGCAGGAGATGCGGTTCTGCAATAACTTCTTTTTTAAGGTTTTTTTCAAAAGACATTCCTTTGTTTGCTTCAATTGAAAAATTCTTTTTTTCTTATTCCAAGAATTTGAGAAACCTTACCTTAAAGTCTTTTGCAGTAGTTTTATTGGTTTCCCTTATTTCTTATTTTTTTGAGTTTCTTGCATTCCAGTTCAGTTTTTTTTCTGTTGACATTAAAATTGATTTTGTTCCATTGCTTGTATTATTTGTGATTATTTCAGTGATTGAAAGAACTCCTTTTCTTCCAAGAGGCATTGGTTTAGTTGAATTTGTTGGCTTGACTTTTCTTTCAATTCCATGGTTTGTGAATGAACAGCTTTCTCTTCCAGAAATCGGCGCAGTATTAATTGCCTTTGATTTTGTAAGGCTTGTAATCCCAACAGTTTTTAGTTTATTGATTGCGGCTTTATTCAAGATTGAAATCAAAGAGTAATTGCATTAAATACAATAAGCCAAATAAAACAATTTAATCCAACAACAATCCAGTTGATTAATACAATCTGCCATTCCTTTAACGGCCCAAAAATTCTAATAATTAGTTTTGCAAAATCATATCTTTTTTTTCCTTTATAATCAGGCATTCCAAGTTTTCCGTTTTCTAAAAGCTTATATGGCTTAATTTTAATTTGGGTTGGGTCCTCTGGATTAGTTAACATTTTCAAAAACAAGAAGTCAATTAAATGAGGCAAATAAAAAAAGGAGAACAAAAACAATAATTCCTTATTCAAAGTTAAAGCAATTAATCCAGTTATTGTGCTTCCCATAAATAATGTTCCTGAATCTCCTGGAAAAACTTTTGCAGGATAAATATTGAATACTAATAAAGCTAAAATTAATGCACTAACTGCAACAGAATAAACAAAAAGCATTGTTCCAATTAATAAAAAAGCAGCAATTAATGCAATAATATAGCTTGAACCCACTTCCCATCCGTTTAATCCTGCAAAAGTGTTATGAAAAGAAGAAAACACTGCGACAAAAATCCCCAAAAGTATTCCTGAAATAATTTCTCCTGAAACAAGGAAACCAAACAAAACAGAAAGCAAAAGTATTGGAACAGCTCTTTTGCCCCAGCCTAATTCTTTTTTTGTCCATTTAGTTCTTGTATCGTCAATAAAGCCAACTAAAGAAAAAACAGTTACCATTCCCAGCCAGTATAAAATGTTTAATTCAATTCCGTCAATTAATCCTTTCCCTAAAACAAAAACCCATAACACAATCAATAAAATTAATCCTGTTGCTTCAGGAGTTTTATTTAATGTTTTTTTGTTTATGTCTGTTCCTAAAACAAAATTTTTTTTCCTGCTGATTTTATCAAAAAAATATATTCCGATTAAACACAAAATTAACGGAGCAAAAAAATAAATTAAATCCATTGCATCACTTCATTATTTCTTTTAAGACTGTAGTAGCATAATTGCCTTTAGGTAAATAAAAGCTTATCTTTGCTTTAAGTTTTCCTTCTTCAAATTCGTCTTCTGAAATTTCTTTTAATTCAAGGTTTTCCGGAAACAAAACTATTTCTTTTCTTGCTCCTTTAGAAGACATTTCTTTCATTTCTTTTACATAAAATTGTTTTAATTCAATGTCTTCTTCTTCAAAAACTTTTTTTTCAATTTCTCCTGTTTTTCCTTCAGCAAAAACTGTTTCAAACCCAATCAATGGAGCAGAAGCCAGTCCATTAACTAAAATTTCTCCTTCTGTTTTTTCTAATCCAATTCCTGAATTAATTCTTTCTTCAATTATTTTGTTGAATAAAAAGCTTTGGTATGCGTGCACAAACATATATCTTAAAGCTTTAGGCAAAACCCTGAAAGCTCCGACAAAATCTTCTTCATGCGAATTCAAATGATCTAAAATGCCTCTTTCATATCTGAATTTTAATGGAAATTCCTTTAACGCAATGGCATAATTTCCTGTTTCCTTTAATTTGTTTCTTGCATTTCTTATTTCTTCTTCTTCTGATTCGTTTGTATGAGTTAAATAAAGCATTACCCCTTCTTTTATGTTTCCTTTAATGAATTCTTTTCCGACTAAATGGCTTACTTTTCTTATGCCCCCAAACCTTTGTTCTCCAAAATAATTTGGGATTCCTTTTTCCATTTCCTTAAAACAATTTTTAATTCTTGTTTCTAATTCTTTAATTTCTTCTTTTTTTTCTGTTTCTTTAATTTCTTTTTCAGCTTTTCCTTTTCTTTTTTTGGTTTTTTTTTCTAATTCAATTTTTCTTATAGTTATTTCAAATTTGTTTCCTTTAAGCATGCCAATCCTTAATTTTTCTTTTTTCCATTCAGCTTTACCTAACTTCACAAACTTGCTTTTGAATTCTTTGAGCCTTTGAATTTCAGGCTTGAAAAAACAGATTTTTTGTGAAGTAATTGCTCTTTTGTCTTTTACTCCTGCATAAGTAATTCTTTTTTTTGATACTCCGTTAAATCTTGCAATCCTTCTTATTGCTTCATTTACATCTAAATTGAATTTCTGCATTTCCATCCATAAAAATTTGCATTCTTTTGGGTTTTCAGGGATTTCCAGTTTTTGCAGTTCATCAAGTGTTTCTTCATTTAACCATAATGTGCATTCTGTTCCTTGTTCGTCTAATTCAGTTACAATAAAATCTTTTATTCTTTCTTTTATTCTGCCTTTTATTCCTTTTGTTTTAGTATAAAAAAAATCAGTTTGCATAAAAATCAATTACTTGTATCTTAAGAAAGCGCCTATTCCGCCGAATCCTTTCAAGAATTGTTCTCCTTCAGGGCTTTCAACTGAAATTACTTTAACTTTTGCGCCAATGTTTTTTGCTTTTTCTTCCATGAATTCAGCGAATTCTAATTCTTCTAATTCTTCTATTTTGTTTGAATCACATTTCTTGCATTCAATTTTTGGCTTTATTTTGCTGTCTTTTATTACTATTTCTTCAATGTTTGTGCAGCCAATGCACTGAAACCTTATTGCAGTCCATTCAATTCCTTCTGAAAGCAAAATCATTTCTGCTTTTCCTATTTCTAATGCCTGCATTACTTCTTTTTCTCCGTAAGCCACTAAACCATCTTTGACTATTTCTTCCATGAATTTGTTAAGCAAAGCTCTTTCCTTCATTAAAGCAGTGTCTTTTAACAATTCCTCTGATTTTTGTATCATTTCTCTTATTCCTGATTCATCAGTATAAGATGTGTCTAATGTCCCGATAATTTTTTCTTTTAATCTGTAATCTAATGCATCTTTTTCCAAAAACTTGTTTTTTGTTATTCCCGGGCCGCCTACAATCATGCCTTTCAAGTTTTCTCCGTGTTCTTCAAATATTGCATTAATTTTTTCGCTTGTTCTCTTAAAAAAGTCTTGTGTTGCTTCTTCTCTTAATCTTTCAAAACGAAGTGCACTTTGGCCTCCAGCACGTTGTTTTCCTGCAACATTAGAGGTAAAATGCCCTATAATATCATATTTTTTTCCTTTAAGCAAACCAACTGTTGCTTCTCTTTTGTCTATTACTATTAATGCATAAACTTCTTTTGTTTTCTGCATTTCTTCTAATGGATCAAGATGAAAACTTGAATCACACCAATACAATTTTGTTTTTAATGGTTTGATTGGATTAAAAGGAAACATTTTGATGTCGCTTCTTCCTTCTGTTTCAGAAACATTCCCGCAAAACAAAACCAGGCCATTTTTTGGTATTTTAAAATTAATGTTTTTCAGAAAAGTGTTTATTTTTCTTAATGCTCCCTGCACGTTTTTTCTGGTTTGAGGGCTTTTAATATTTGAACTCTGGCTTAATTCTTCTGTGATTTGCCCCATTATCTGGCTTCTGTCTGCGTCTTCTGGAATGTAGAGACTAATCATTTCAGTTCCTCGCCCCTTGAACTGCCTTAATTTCTTGAGTTTTTTTCTGAAAATCTCTATTGACTCTTCTTCCATTTTAATTCACTTCAATTAAAATCAGTGCTTTAATATTTAAGAAAAAATATCTTTTTATACCTGTTTGATTCTATTATAAGTGATGATAAATGTTTGAAATGTTTGAAAACTATAACCAAGAAAACCAAAATGAGTATTCTGTTCCAGCAGAAAAACCTGTTGTTGTGGTTTCAGTCGGCGGCTCAATGATTGCACAAGAAAAAATTAATGCTCCATTAATTGCAAAATTAGCTAATTCAGTTAATAATTTGCGCAAAGAAGGATTTGAATTTATTTTGGTTGCAGGCGGAGGCAAAATTGCAAGAGATTATATTGCTACAGCTAAAACTCTTGGAGTAGAAAACAATTTTGTGTTAGATGAAATTGCAATCACTGTTACAAGATTAAATGCTTTAATTTTAATTCAGGCTTTTGATAATGCTTATCCAGAAGTTTTAACTGATGTAAAGCAAATTCATCATATTCTTGATTCAAAGAAAATCCCTGTTTTTGGCGGATTAATTCCAGGCTTTACTACTGACACTGTTGCTGCAAGCATTGCTGAATATATTGGAGGAATTTTTGTTAATTTATCTAATCAGGATGGAGTCTATAATGTTGATCCAGCGCATTCCAAGAGAGCAAGATTAATTCCAAGAATGTCTCATGAAAAATTAATGAAACTGCTTCCTCGGGCAGATTCGCGTTCTCCTGGAGAAAACATGATTTTGGATGCTTTTACCTGCATGATTTTAAATCGAAGCAAAATAACTACTTTTGT
>JAHJUD010000143.1 GCA_018829335.1 Microcaldota archaeon
ACTACAAAACAAACCTATTAATATGTGTTAAGCGAATAAGAATGCCCCAAATCACTAATCTCAATACCAAAAGCCTTGAAGAGTCCTTCAATTCCAAAAAAATTTGTTAACAAAATTACGGACAGTATCCAAATAAGAAACCCAAAAAATGCTGATATCACTATAATTATTATTGAGTGAACAATTGAATTCATGAATTTTTCAAGCAATAAAACATTCAATGCAATAGCAAGGGCCACAAGCGCCAACGCTATAATAAACCCAAAAAAGAAGCCAACAGTCAAAGCAAAAGCAAAAAAAATTATAACAGAGTAAAGCACGGCCAATGGAATAAAAGCTTTTACCATACTGCTTACAAGTTTCTTATCAAATTTTTTTAATACAAAAACAGCAATCGACTGAACGACAATTACCAAAAAAGCAAATAAAGCAAAAATGTTGAAAAAATAAAAAGAGAGCAAAAGCAAGAATAATGAAATAAAAAAGGCAAACCTATTTTCAGAAAAGAAATCAAATACCCCGTCAAAAAACATAATAAAAATAGGACTTTCACTAATATTAAACTATCCTCCAATTTAGGCGGGAGTTGCATCCGTAGAGCAGTGTTGGGAGGCGGGATTAATTCCTTGCATTTTTTGCAGGGAGTCAAGCTGAAAGTGAACGCAAAAGAAAACGGTTTTTTCGGTCTTCTTGTTTTTGCTGTTTAATTGAAAAATTTTGTGTTCTGTTTCGCATTCTGGTAAATTGGCTGTCCATTTTTAATTCCTCCTGAATCAGATGAAACTGTGATATATATATGTTTAGACATCCCTAATAAGAGACTTGTTTGAGTTTATGGTTTTATTAAAGAAAAAAGATTAAGCTTTTTAATATTTTTATTCCAAATAAATTCATGCACAAAAAAGTTTTGGTTTTAGGAATTCTTTTTCTGGCTGTTTTTTTAAGCGGCTGCCCTGATGATTCCCAAACAGGTTATGCAGGCAGCAGAAAAAGAAAAAAATACAGCTAAGTTATTGTAACTGCTGTATTATTGTGTTATTGCTTGCGCCAACACTTTCAAGAGAATCTAATTCCATTAAATTAACACAAAAACTAATTGCTTTTCCTTTTCTTCCCTGTCTTGCAGTTCTTCCAATTCTATGCAAGTATGTTTCTGTTTCCTGGGGAAAATCAAAGTTAACAACATTTCCTATGTCTTCTACATGAATGCCTCTTGAGACAACATCTGTTGCAACAAGAATTGCGTTTTTTGAACGCTTAAATTCTTCAATGATTTTGTTTCTTGAACTCTGAGATTTATCTCCGTGAATTGCTAAAACAGGAATTCTTTTCCTTGAAAGCTGTCTTTCAAGCCAGTCAACAGTTCTTTTGGTTCTGCAGAAAACAAGAGTTTTTGAGTCATCAAACAATAAAACTCTTTCTAATGCAGTTACTTTCTGGCTTTTGTCAACCATTACATAAAACTGTTCTACTTCTTGTACTGGCTTGTTGTCTGAACTTAAATCAAAAACAATTTTGTTTTTTCTTAAATTCAAATCAATTAATTCAAGAATATCTGAAGGCATGGTAGCAGAAAAAACCATTGACTGCTTTTCTTTTGGAGTAAAAGAAATGATTTTTGCTACATCGTCTCTAAAACCCATATCAAACATTTTGTCTGCTTCATCTAATACAAGAAATCTTATTCTGCTTAAATTAAGGACTTTTCTTGAAATTAAATCTAAAAGCCTTCCTGGAGTGCCAACAACAATTTCAGGTTTCCTTTTAAGCAAACCAAGCTGGGTGTTAATGCTTTGGCCTCCAAAAACTGCAACTGATTTTATTCCTGTAAAAAAAGCAATAGAAGCAATTTCTTCTTTTACCTGCAATGCAAGTTCTCTTGTGGGAACAACAACCAAAGTAGAAACTCCCTGGCCTAAAACTGTTTTTTCAATTATTGGAATAGCAAAAGCAGCAGTTTTTCCTGTGCCTGTCTGTGATTTTCCTACAAGGTCTTTTCCTGAAAGCGCTGCAGGAATAACTTTTTCCTGAATTAAAGAGGTTTCTGTAAACTCTTTTCTTTGAATTGCCTTTATTATTTTGTCATTTATATTTAGTTCGCTGAACTTCAATTAATCAACTCCGTTGAAAGAAATAGAAAAAATAACGCCATACAATTAATGCTTTACTGCATTAAAAGAAAATTTTTCAGTTAAGAAAAAAATAGAGTTATTCTGTCATTTCTTTTTTTTTTATTAAATAATTTGTAAACATAAAAGCTTTTAAACTGCGGTAATGCACAAAAATGCATTGAATTAAGGCAAAAACTATTTATAGGAGAAAAGCCTAATTTTAGCATGAAAAAAATTGTTTTATTACTTGCTTTGTTTGTTTTGTTTTTTGGCTGCCCTTTTAATCCAGAGCCGCCAAAAGAGCTTCCAGAAGATTTTGAAGTAGAATATTCTTCTGGCGCAACTCATTTGGAATGGGGGCAGTACAGCCTGAAAATTGACAGTAAAGGAAAAGCAGTATTTGAGAAATCAATTGAAACTTCAATGAAAAAATCTTATGAGTTTACTGTAACTGAATCAGAAAGAAAAAAAATTTATGATGCAGTTGTATTAAACAATTTCTTTAATTTAAATGAAAAATATGAGGATCCAATGATAATGGACGGAGGATGGAGCAAAATAAAAATTACAGCAAATGGAAACACAAAAACTGTAATAACAGTTAATGCATCAAACGAACAGTTTGAAAAAGTGGAAAATGAAATCGGCAGGCTTATAACGCACAAAATCGGGGAAAAAGCATTTGATTTCACTGATTTTGTAGATGATTGTGGGGAAAAAGAAATTGCATGCAATGGAAAAGACACAATTGAATGCAGTGAATGGAGTTATTATTGTGCATGGGGTGAAAACAACCTAGAACAATTCAGCCCAGAATACTGTGATTTGCTTGAAAACAGGACAGAATGCATTGAACACTGTTTAGACGAAGAATGCAGCGAAGAATTATGCGAAACATTAAGATTTGAACCTTTAGAATGCGATTCATCCGAACCATCATGTGAAGCTGGGTGTTGCGGGAAATGCAATAACTTGGATTCATGCAAGGAAACTTCAGGCTGTGAGATTGCATGGATTCATCCAGAAGGGGAAAGCTGGCAGTTTGGAGGATGCAATAATGCAAACTTGTGTATGGGAAGTGAAGAAATTTGTAATTATCTTTCTCTTTCATATCAAGGGTATAGATATACTTCTTTGATTGAAGAAAATCAAGAGCTTGCAAGTTTATACGCAGAAAAGTCTAACACTTTACAGGATTTATATAATGCAGAATGTGAATAATACAAAACTTAGGATAATTTTTTATAGTAAGAAACCCTGTATATAATCAATGAAAAAAGAAATTCTATTAGTTTTGAGTTTACTGTTTTTTGCCAGTTCAGCTTATGCAATAACAGACTATACAAATTTGCCTTACACAATTGACCCAAAACATCCAAAAGCAATATGCGAAAAAAAATGTTATAAGGTTTTTAGTGGCACAGCACAACAGCTAGATGAAGAAAGCCAATTATGGTGGTATAGAACTGAAATGTGCAGATATGAATATGGTCATAAAGATAATTTTGTTGAAGGAATGAAAGAATGGGAATACTGTGGCCAATTTGTAGAAAAAGCAACTCAAGCAGATAATGCAAGAAGTGATGAAATAGCAAAAGCAAATACAGGTTTATCAGACGAACAATTAAATGCAAGATATGATGAATTTTATGATTGTGAAGAAGAAGAAAACACATGTCTTAGTGAATACATTGAAAATTTAGGTGAAAAAGCAGTTTGTAATTATGTTTTTGACAGTTGTTGCACTTATGATTTTGATTGTGAATGGTCAGGAACACCAGAAAAAAGAGAATCATGTATAGGAGCAATAAGCCCTTATGGAATAAAAGAATGGATTTGTTTGCCTGAAGGCTGGGATGATCCTTATCCAGAAGAATGCTGGGATGAAGAAGACAATGATAAAGATGGATTAACTGACTGCAAGGATCCAGACTGCGATGAATCAATTCACTGCAAAGAATATGAAAACTGCAATAATGGAATAGATGATGATAGAGATGGATTAATTGATTGTAAGGAAGATCCAGACTGTGAAGGAGATATTGTATGTAAACTACCTGAATCAATTTGCGATGACAATGAAGACAATGATGGAGATTGGTTAATTGATTGCCAAGATGAAGACTGCCAAATATGGGATGAAAGATGCAAAGGAAAATATGAAATAAACTGCTTTGACGGAAAAGACAATGACGACGACGGAAAAATTGATTGCAGGGATTCAGATTGTTTAGTTCAAGAGTATTGCACTGAAAAAATATGTGATGACACACTAGATAATGATAATGACGATTTCACTGACTGTGAAGACAGAGACTGCAAAAAAGCAGAAAACTGCAAGAAAAATATTTCTTTGAGTGTTACTCCGTTGGAAATAATTGCAGATGGAAAAAGTTCAGTGAAAATTAAAGTTGAAGTATTGAATGCAGAAGAATTGCCTGCAAAAGGAAAAGTAAGTGTTTGGATTAAAACACAAGAAATTCAATGGACTGGAAAATTAGGTTTTCCATCTCCAAAAGAAGGAGAATTATCAGACGGAAAATTTGAATCAAATTATATTCCATTAAATGTTTTTGAGTTACAGCAGTTAATGAAACCAGAAGAATTGAAACCAATTAAAGCAACAATTTATGCAAGAGATGAAAAATCAGATGAAACTGCAAGCCAAGAAATTACTATTTTACCTTTAGGTGCGGCAAAAATTAAAGTAGTGGAATTTATTCAGGCATTAAAAGGCGCTCCAATTGTTGCAGGAAAAAAAGGAGTTGTAATGATTGGAATTAAAGCTCAAAGCCCTGAATTTTTTAAAGAAAATCCAGAACAAGAAGTTTTTTTGGAATTGAAAATTAAAGGAGAAAAATTTTTACCAAAAAATACATTCAAAATAAATATTGCGGGAGAAACAGGAGATATTGATATAGTAAAAAAAATTAATCCAGAAGAGCACTTGGATTTTTTTGGTTTAACCGGAGAAAAAAAAGAAAACTGGGTTTTCTATGAATTTTATGTTGATCCAATAAACGCAAAACACGATTTATTTTATACTTTTTCTGCTGCTTTGGTTGCAGAAAAAAAAGATGGAACAGAATTTTTTTATGATATTAATGGAAGCTATTATGATGTTTTTCCTTCAGGCTTTACTGCAATAAAAATTGTTCCAATTGGAATAGGATTGTGGAAAAATGATTTCTGCGAGTTCTGCACTAAAGATTCTTTGGAAGAAGCATTTAATGAAATGATTGAAGTAGATATTTTTCCTTCAGAAAAAACTGACGACATAGAAATGGCATTAAAGTATGTTCTTGCAGCAGATGTTTTTATTTCAAAAAGAGTTTATGAAAGGCTTCATGGAAGAGATTTAAGCGATTTTAAATTTGATTGCGTTAAAAACCAAATGATTATGGCAGGATTTAATTTTGATGGAACAGTAAGAGAATCAGACATTGAATTAGCTTTAACAGGAAATGATGTAAGGACTGCAGCATGCTTTAAGGGATTCAACAAAATTTTTACAGGAGAAGAAATACAAGAACTTGCAAAAACAACTCAATTAAATCCTTTGAAAGGAACTGATGGAAAAACAGGAAAGCAAAGATATAATGATTTAGTTAAAAAAAGCAAGGAATTTTTTATTGATGCAATGCCTTTAGCTGAAGACATGATTTTTTTTCAGACAGTGCAAGAACCATTTGAACCAAGTTATGGAATATTAGATGGAGCAACAAGTTCTCCTTTAATGGTTTTATGGGCTTTAAAGGCAACAAAATCTGGAAGAAGGGTAACAGATGTTCCTACAGGATTAGGCTGGTTTGGAAAAATAGGAGAAATAATTTCTTCTGCTCCAAAAACTTATAGTGGAGACTGGTTAAGAAGGCTTATTGGATTAGATGTTGAACCAAACAGAATGGAAGGCTTTGACAGAACAATAGGTTTTATTCCAACAACAACAAATTATTCAAGTAATGTGGATATGCAGGATGCAACAGGATATATGAATAATGTAGTTAACAGATATGGAGTTTTAGTTAATGTTGATGCAGCAGATCCAACTGTAATGACTCATGAATTACTTCATACTTATTGTGCAATAGATGAATATTTGGCTGGAGCAGAATTGGGTTTCCAAATAGGAATGCAGACTTTTATTGCATGTCCTGAAGGATATTTAAGAATAAACAAAAACAAAGGAACAAATAATCTTGGAACTAATGTAACAAATGGTTTTTCTGTTAAAGACAGAACATTTAAAGGCACGCCAGCAAACAATAATTATTCTTTAATGGGGGACGCGACTGAAAACCAAAGATGGATTTCAGACGACTTATATTATGGTTATGGAGCAAAAATCGGAACTTTTCCAAGAGATAAGGAGGAATTAAATGAAAATTAAACTTGTTTTATTTTTGCTTTTACTGCTTGCTTCTTTTTGTTTTGCATTAAGCTATGAAGAATTGCCTAAAGGAATTGAAATAAAAGGAATAGTTACAATTAAAGGAGACATAATAGGAAATGCACAAACAGTTGAACACACTACATTTAAATTTTTTGAAGAAGGGGCTTTTGAAAAAGCAAATTATGTTAGTTTGCTTGACAAAGAAGGAAATCCAATTACAAGTTATGAGTTTCCTTCAGATGTAAAAGACGTGGGAAAAGAATTCGGAGAAATAGAGTTTTTTCCTTTTCAAATTATTGTTCCATTTGAAGAAGAAGTTGATGCAATAGCTTTTGCTGATTCTGAAAGAAATTTAAAATGGCTGATTCAAAGAAGTGCAAATGAGCCGGAAATTGAAATAACTTTTCCTTTGGATGGAGAAGCATGGAATTCAGTGGAAGAAATTAAATGGGAAATAAGTGATGCAGATGAAGAAGACTGGCTTTTAGTTGATGTATATTATGCAGATAATTCTGGTTTAGGCTGGGCTTTAATTAAAAGAGAAGCTGAAGGAAATGAACTGATTTTAAGTAAAGCAATTCAAGCTACAAGAATAATGGTTATAGTAAGCGATGGATTTAATGTTGGGGGCGATGTAAGCCAAAGCAGTTCAGCTGGAAAATTGGATGACAAAATTGAATATGATTTAATGGAATTAGTTTCTGTAACAGATGAAAATACAATGCTTGAAAATGACTTGAATTATCATTCAAAACCTTATATGCCTTCAGATGAAAATAAAACTCCTCCAACCCCGCCAAAACCTCCTGAAGAAAACGACTGGATTTATTTTTTAGCTGGAATAATTTTGGTTGTTATTATTGCATTAGCTTATACTAAAATTAAAGCAAAAAAGAAATAACTACTTTGGAGTCATTTGTTTATCTAATTGTTTTATTCCTTCAATTAAAGCTCCAGAACAATTGCTTGGATCTTCAGGAAAAGTCCCTAAATCTTTTATTGGAATTTTGCATTCCATTTCATTAAAGTTTTGCATTATTCCTGTAATAAATTCTGGAGTGCCTGTTTCAAATTCCTGAATTTTAATTTTTACATTACATAATTCATTTTCGCAGGATTGAACTAAATGAGAAAACTTTGTTCCTTTTTTTTCTGGAAGTTTAATTCCTTGAATTTCTGCTTGCCTTAATTCGCTTTGGCTGTAAGGAGTTGGTGTTTCTTCAATAAAAGCAACTGCTTTTTCTCCTTTTTGAGCTGCATGCTTTAGGCAATCTAAATCTGAACCGCATTTTTTGGCGTCAGCAAATTCAGTTTCTTCTTCATTAAAAAAAATAAGAAATAAAAATAATGTTATTAAAAGAATTAATCCGGCAATCAAAATTGCTTTTTTCATAATTAATTAACACACAAGGTTTAAATACTAGTTTGGTTTTATTTTAAACACACATGAAAAGATTATTAGTTTTGTTTTTTGTTTTGTTTTTTACAGGAATGGTTTATGCAGTTCCTGCAGCAGTTACTATTGATTCTCCTTTAGAAGGACAGGTTTTTACTGCAGGCGACGAGATTGAATTGAGTTTTTCAACTAATGTAAAAATGCAGGCAGTATGGGTTTCAGGTTCATTTAATGGAAACTGGATTCAGTTGTTTTATGTTTCTTTTCCTGACGATGAAGCCGAAGAAGGATATAGTTATACAAAAATGATTGATTCAACTGGTTTTCCCACTGGACCAGCTGAAATTCGTGTTAGTCCAGGATATTATGAAAATCCAGATGATCTTTCAAGCTACCATATGATTGAAAACGAAGTAAACTTTGTTTTAACAGAAAACCCTGAATTAATAACTGATGATCCTGTAAATGTAATAAGGTCTGTTCCTGAAGTTGTTTATCCAGGAGGAATTGCAACAATAAATCTTATAGTTAATCCTTTAAGCGAGTTTCCAGGAATAATTTTGACTGAAGCCATTCCTGAAGAAATAATTTATGATTTTGGCCCTGGCTTATTTCCAGTTCAGATAACCGAATTTGAACAAGAAGATTCAATTAAATTTGTTTTGATGAAAAAAGAAAATATTCCTTTTTTAGCAGTCTATTACCAAATTCATATCAGCAATGATGTACTGCCAGGTGATGTCATTCCATTAACAGGAACATGGGCAATAGAAGGAACTGAAGGAGCTATTAGCGGAGATGATTCACTTACAATAGGAGGATTTGTTATACCTGATTGCCCTTTTACTGACCAGCAATTACTGGAATTCATAACTGACTGGGCAGGAAACACAATAACAAATAATCAAATGCTTCAAGTAATAGAGAGGTGGAAAGAATGTCAAGACATACCTGTTTAATTTTTTTGATTGCATTTTTAATGCTTTTATCTTTTGTTTCAGCTTTAGCGCCAATTACAGTTGAAAGACAGTTGCCTGAAACAGTTAAAGCAGGAGACACAATTCAAGTAAAACTTAACATGAAATTTACAGGGGAAACGCCAAGCGGAATAATAATAACAGAATTTATTCCTGAAGGATGGGAAATTACAAGTGCTTTGCCTGCATTCACTGAATTTGAAGGAAAAATCAGCTGGCTGTTGTATGGAGAAGACGTAAAAAATTCAAGTATTATATATGAATTAAAGGTTCCTGAAAATTTTAGCAAGCCAGAACTAATTCAAGGCAGCTGGGAAACTTTAAACACATCAGAATTGATTTCAGGAGACGGAATACTAATTCCCAAACAAGAAACAACAACTAATGGAGACAAAGATAAAGACAAAAATGAACCTCCTCCAGCAGACAATACTTTATATATTATTGCCGGAATTGTAATAATTGTTTTAGCAATAATCATTGCAGTTGTTGTAATAAAGAAAAAAAAATAGTTTGATTATGAAATCATTGATTGTTTTATTTTTTGTTTTACTTTGTATAGGAATAGTTTCTGCCGGAAGAATAGGAGATTCATGCAATTATTATTCTAATGGAGACGCAGAATGTGATGTTGCAAATAATATTTACTGCACTGGATATTCATGCCAGTATGTTTCAGACCCAACTGAATGGTGCGTTGATGCCGACTCAAATAATTTGGCTGTTTCAGGAGATGTTAATGCAAGATACAGGGATTATGACGGAACATGGAGGAATTTATTAAATCAGGATGAATGCCTTAACGACAACATCTTTGTTTCTTCTTGTACTGCAAGCTTATGCCAAATAAGGGAAGCAACTTGTATTGGAACTGAAAGAGTTTTTGAAACACATCAATGTGATAACTGCGATAATGGCGCTTGCTTGAGTTATTCTCCGCCAACAGTAATTGGAAACCCGTGCAATTATTATTCTAATGGAGACACTGAATGCGATCCAGAAAACGGGATTTATTGTGTTGATTATTTTTGTGCTGAAGTAACAGACACAAGCATTTACTGCAATGACTCTGATTTAAATAATTTGACAGTAAAAGGAACTGTTTCAACCAGAAGCAGGCAGTACAATGGAGAATGGACTGAAAATTCAGTTAATGACGGCTGTTTGTTTGGCACTTCACCTATTACTTCTTGCAATGGAACAAGCTGCAGAATACAGGAATTAACTTGTATTAGAACAAGCTCGCAATACAATAATTTTAACTGCAGTTCATGCAGTGACGGAGCATGCTTAAGCTTTGATGCAAACACAATAGGAAAAGCATGCAATTACCTTGATTTCAAAGACACTCAATGCAGTCCAGACCAAAACATTTTCTGTTTAGGAAACAAATGCAATTTATTTGACGGAAATGTAAGCGCTTATTGCATTGATTCAGATGACTTAAATTATTTTCAGAAAGGAATGATTAATTTTTCTTACAGAAACCTTATAAACGGAAATATTGTGAGTTCAGTTGGATATGATTACTGCATTGATGAAAACCAATTAGTTGAATTTAAATGCATGAATTTATGGCCTGAAATAAATTATGCCCCGCAAATAATAAGCTGTGACAATGGCTGCTATGCTGGAAAATGCAATACAGGAAATGTTTCAACAGGGCATTGTGACAATAATATAATGGACTACGATGAAACAGGAATTGACTGCGGAGGAGGATGTCCTACTTGCAGCATTAATACTCTGCTGCCTGAAACTGTTTCAGATCAAGAACTGCTTGAATTTATTACTCAATGGGCTCAAGGTTTAATTGATGACACAACAATGCTTGAATTAATTGAAGTCTGGAAAAACAGCAGTTAAAACATAAAAGATTAAATTATAGTTTAACTGTAATTTATCATGAAAAACAAGTTTCTTGTTTTATTGTTTCTTGTTTTAATTCTTGCTTTTGCTTCAGCTAAAAGCTATTATCTGCCAAAAGCAGAAGTTTACATGAAAATCCTTTCAGACGGAACAATTCAGGCAGAAGAAAACATAACATTTGATTTTTCAGGGAGTTATACTTTTGCTTACAGGGATGTGCCAAAAGGAAAATGGAAATTAAGTGAAATAAAAGTTTTTGAGGAAACAAAAGAACTGCAAACAGAAATCTTTGATTATGGAAACAATACAAGAATTAAATGGTTTTATTCAGCTGAAAACGAGAAAAAAACTTTTACAATAAAATACACTCTGAAAAAAGCTGTTACTGCATACAATGATGTTGCAGAATTAAACTGGAAAGTATGGGGATCAAATTGGGGAGTGCCTTTAAGTGAATTATACGGCTGGATTGAACTGCCAAAAAAAGTTCAGGATTCAAATGATGTTTATGTTTGGGGGCACCCAAAAGTAAACGGTCAAATCGGCTTAATTGAAAACAATAAAGTTTTGTTTCAGGTTTTTCTTCTGCGTTTTCTTCTGCTTCAGGAACTTCAGGAAGCGGAGGATTTGGCGGAGGCGGCGGAGGGGGAGGAGGAGGCGGTGGAGGCGGAGCAGGCTAACGTAAGTGCTAACAGGTTAGGTGTTTTTTGAGTGTTGAGTAGAGGGGTTTGCCTTGTTGTTTCCATGTTGCGAGCATGCTTGCAATGGTTTCGAGTGTGCGTGCTCCGCATTCACGCCTTAATCCGCCTATGATTTTGCGGATTACTATGAGTTCGCGCAAGGCGCGTTCTGCTATGTTGTTTGTTGGTTCAACAAACAAGTGAATAATGCAAGTGAATAAGTGAGGAATCGCATTGCGGAGTTTCACAGCAAATTTGCGGTATTCTTTGTGGCCGTCAAG
>JAHJUD010000144.1 GCA_018829335.1 Microcaldota archaeon
AGCAAGCTGTAAAATGCATGTGCCCTCATTTACAACCTGTTTAACAATAAATTTCACTTTCTTGTTAGATAATTTGGTCATAGAAGTAGTGCCAAGAAAACTGTTTAAATCAAAACGAAAAAATAACGGGACTCTACACAATCATTCAACAAACGAAAGCCTTTTATATTACATTGTGCACAATATATTACAGAGAATATGTTGATAGTTAATGACGCAATGGTTTTAATTCATCTTGCAAAGATCACTTTGCTGGAAAAATCCTGCGATTATTTCGGCAAAGTATTGATTCCGGAAATGGTTTTTGATGAAACTGTTAAAGCAGGAAAGAAAAAAGGCTTTGATGATGCAATGCTCATTGAAGAGATTATAAAAAAGGGAAAAATTAAAGTCAAAAAAATAAAGAAAAAGGATTTTGTTAAAAGAGTCCATAACTTTAATGTTTTTGGCGGGGAGGCAGAGGCAGTTGCTTTATACTGGCAGGAGCAGGCTAATTTAATGGCAAGTGATGATGATAACGTAAGACGCAAGAAAGAGTTATTGGAAATAAGTTTGATTGGAACTCCTTCCATAATTTTAGCTCTTTTTGCTGCCAAAAAGATTAAACCAGAAAAAGCAAGACAGTCTATAAACAAATTAAGAAAGATTGGCTGGTTTAGCAATGAAGTTTTGGACAGGATTTTATTGGAGGTGGAAAAAAATGAGTGAATCTCAGGCAATAGGAATAAGGCTTGACACTGAATTTTTGAGCAAAATAGAAAATTTAAGCAAGGCTGAAAGTTTGGATAGGTCTACAGCAATGCGACTTTTAATGGAAGAAGGTTATAAAGAATACATGAAAAAAAAAGCCGCAGAAAACTATCTTGCAGGAAAGTTTACTATAAGCAAGGCAGCAGAAAATGCAGGAATAACTATATGGGAAATGGAAGAATTTTTGCTGAAAAAGGGTTTCAAATCCCAGTATTCAGTTGAAGATTTAAAGGAAGAACTTGAAAAAATCAGAAAAAAAACCAGATAAAAAATGACTTGCCGTTGCAAAAGCAAAGGCAGGGAATTAATACAAATTAATCAATTTATAAAGAAATATAAAAATCTATTGTCACATCAATTAACGAAAATCAGATTTTTGGAATAGGTTTTCCATGAGGGCATTTGGTTGGATTCTTTAATAGTTTATTTACTGCTTCTGCTGCTTCTTCCCCTAAACAGTGTTCAAACTTGCAGGCATATTTTGTTTCTTTAATTTTCAATACATCTTTTAGCAGTAATTCCATTAACCTCAGATTCCTTACAATTCTTTTGGCGATTTTTTTTCCTTTTGGCTTAAAAAAAATTCCTTTTCTTCCGTCATATTTGATTAAATCTTTTTTTTGCATTTTTGCAAGCATTTCAACCACTGAAGGCAAAGCAATATTCAAAACTTTTGCAACATAGTTTGAGCAAACAGGCTTTACTCCGTCTTCTTCTAAAATATAAATTACTTTCAAATACATTTCCTCGTTTTCGCTGCTTTTTTCATGCCTGATTTCTTTTAGTTCTTGGTTCCGGAATTCTTTTTTTTGTTTCATCTGTATAATTTAAACCAAAGAAAAATATTTAAAGACAATTTTAGGCTTCCCTAATAGTATTCTTCAGGGAAACACCAAAACAAATGCAAATGATTTGCTTATCGAACTGAAACATTTATTTAAAATAAACCTTATATTTACTTTAAGTGAACAATTCATGTGCTGCAGAAGAAAAGGTCAATTTAAAATATGTTCCATTCACTGAACATATGTTCAGTTTAATGAACAAGTGGTTTTTGTGGAATTAATTAAACGGTTAATAAATTCTAATTCAAAGATTTTATTGCTTGAAAACCTGCTTGGCAAGCCTGCATCTTTTTCTGTTTCAGAACTTGGAAGAATGGCTGGCATCCCAAAAGCAACTGTTTCACTAATTATTAATGACTGGGAGAAAGCAGGTTTGGTTGAATCAGAGCAGCAGGGCAGGAACAAGCTGGTTAAAATCAACCAGAAATTTTACCTGCTTCCTGAACTAAAAAGAATTTTCAGTAAAGCAGGCGATTTTCAGAGGCCGTTGATTAAATCTCTTGAATCATCCAAGCTTATCAAAAACCAGAAAGTGGCTGCAGTGATTGTTTTTGGCTCCCGTACAAGAAAAGATTTCTTGCATAAATCTGATTTTGATGTTTTAATAATATTGGAACAGAAAAACAGCGTGTTAGAAGAAAAAATCCTTGAAGAATTTGTTAATGCAGCACACAAAACAGGCATCAGGTTTTCTCCGGTGATTCTTGACAAAAAGGAAATTAAATCCCGCCTGAAAGGAAAAGACTTGTTTATTCTGAATGTTTTGAATGAAGGAAAAATAATTAAAGGAAGGACTTGGATTGAACGCATACAAACAGCATTTTGATTTGGCTAATGAAAGATTTCACGCAGCAGAAACCCTTCTGAAAAAAGAAAAACACCATACTGCAGCGCATTTATTTATTAATTCAGCCATAAATTACCATAATGCTTTGTGTCAGAAGTTTCTGAATAAAATTCCTTCGCATAAGCCTCATTCAGATACATCTTATTTTAAGGAACTGTCACGCTTCCTTGGAGAAGATTTCCACAAATATCGTGATGCTTATGAATTTCTTATGGCGAATAAAAGCCAGGCAGACTACGGGGTTTACTTTTCTGTTGGATTGGTTAAGCAGATTCAGCGCAGGGCAAGCAGAATCAAAGAAATTGCAGAAATATACATTTAGGCTTCCCTAACGTGTATTGCTTTAAAAAAACTTTCAATTCAAGCTTTTTATGCAGGAAAATTTTTCTGAAGAACAAAAAAGAATTCTTTCTTCTTTTGTTTCAAACACAGACAAAAACATTTTTGTCTTAAAAAATCTGCCAGAGGTAGTAATGGGAGCCTTGTTTTCGCGTTATTCTCGTTCTCCAAAACCTTTAAGGCAGCTGTTATTGGATGAATTCATTTCAGACGAAAAAACAGGATTTAATGAAATAGTTTCTTTTCAGTCAGAAAAAGGAATCACACAAGCAGTTGCAATAAAAAAAGCAGAAGAATTTTATGATCGAGTTTTGCTTGGCTTTGGCGACGACAGCGTTGCAGAATTAGGCGGAGCACATTTAGCAGTAGAAAATGTCAGTAATATTTCAGTCAAACTAATCCAGGATGCAAGACTTGGAATTTCTCCTTTAGAGAAATCCACTAGATATATTTATTTTGACGAAAAAGATTCAAAAGGAAACTTTAATTATTTAAGGCCAGAAGAAATAATTCAAAGCAGTTTTGCTGACGAATACATCCAGTTATGTGATTCCCTGTTTTCAACTTATTCTAAATTCCTTCCTGAAATGAAAAAATTCATTGAAGAAAAGCATCCAAAAGAAGAAGGAATTTCAGACCGCGCATATAATTCAACTGTTAAAGCAAAAGCATGTGATGTTTTGCGGGTTTTTTTGCCTGCTTCAACTTTAACTAATACAGGCTTGTACGGCAACGGAAGGGCATTTGAATACATGATTTCAAGATTAAGCAGTTATCCTCTCAAAGAAACTAAAGCTATTGCAGAATCAATGCATGTAGAATTAAGCACTTATATCCCCAGCTTTGTCAAAAGAGCTTTCGGCGAATACGGTAATCCTTCAATTGAATTCCTTTCAGAGACAAGGAAAAAAACCGCTGAAAATTCAGCTGAATTCCTTGGAAAAGAAAAAATCTCTGAAGCAGAAGAAGTTGAATTAACTGAATTTGATGTAAACGCAGAAGAAAAAGTTTTAACTGCAATCCTTTATTCTAATTCTCATCTTCCATTGCATCAAATAAAAGAAAAAATAAAAGAACTGAAAACAGAAGAAAAGAAAAAAATCATTGATTCTTATTACAATTTAAGAAAAAACAGAAGGCACAAGCCCGGAAGAGCGTTTGAAAACACTTATTATACTTTTGACATTTTAGGCAATTACGGAATTTTCCGTGATTTGCATAGGCATAGAATCCTTACACAGGAACGCCAGCTTCTTTCAACTCATCATGGTTTTGTTGTTCCAATTGAATTTGATTCTTTGGGAATCAAAAAAGAATACACTGAATTAATGCAGGACGCAAAAAACTTATTTGAAAAAATAGAAGAAAAAAATCCTTGGACTGCACAATACCTTGTTCCTTTTGGCTTCAAAATCCGATGGTATATGAAATTAAATTTGCGTCAGGCTTTTCATTTCTGCGAGCTGCGTTCTACAATGCAGGGCCATCCTGATTACAGGAGAATAGCACAAAAAATGTTTTCTGAAATTAAGAGAGTTCATCCTTCTTTAACCGAGCACTTAAAATTTGTTGACACAAAAAGTTATGCTTTGGAAAGGCTTGAAGCAGAAAAAGCACAAGACAAAAAAATAAAAGAAGTAGAAGAAAAATACGGGAAATAGCTTGATATATCTTTAAGATATCTTTATATATCTTTTGTTCTTTTTCTTTTTGTGGGAAAGTGGAAAAAGCCGGATATAAGATTGTAATAACCAGGCATGCTTTCAGAAGGGCTTTGCAGAGAAGAATTCATCCTGACTTGGTTGAAGCCACTTTTCTTTCAGGGAAAATGAAGAAGTTCAGCAAAAACCGGATGAAGTTTGAAAAGAAATTCAAAAAATTCACGCTTGTCTGTGTTGATGAAATAATAGGAAATATGGTGAAAATTGTCACAATTGAGAAAAGGAGGTGATTAAATGAATTGCCCTAACTGCAGGAATAAAATGAAGAAAAAAACTGATAATACACCTGAAGGAGTTTCTTTCACTTACTTTAAATGTGATAAATGTGGTGAAGAAATTCTTGACTTAAAGCAATTGCACGCTGTTGCAGAAAAATACAGGGAAATGAAAAAATATACTGCAAAAATATCCAAGTGGGGTGAAAGCCTTGCTGTAAGAATTCCAAAGCCTTTAACCAAAAAATATTCTCTGAAGGCAAACACTGAAGTAACTCTTGTGCCTGAAAAGAATGCAATAAAAATATTGAGTTAACTTTTGAAGCAGAAAAAGCACAAGACAAAAAAATAAAAAAAATACAAAAAAAATGAAAGAAAAAAGAAGGAACACAAAACAAATCAAACCAAAACACTGAACCCAAAACAAAAATTACTCGAAAAAAACTCAAACAATAAAATTAAAGACTTTATCAAACCTCTCTATACTTTTTAGCTGGTTTCTTTTTAGATTTAAGTTCTCTTGCTTTTTTCTTAAATCTGCCATAAATATAAGAAGTATCGATATAAAACAAGGGATCTTTTTTCATAAGATAATTTATTTTTAAGTCGTATTTATAGTATTATGTATTATCTTGTCTAACAATCTCTTTGAAAGATTTAAGCCATTTCTGATTGTCAAATGCATCCTCAACAAACAATCCAACTTTAATCATCGGTTTGCTATAAACCCTTGTTTGTTTTATCTGATTTTTTGATTCTAATAAGTTAGTCCTATTAAAAATAATGGTATTTTGTTTGCAGTAGTATCTAATCCATCAACTACCCTATAATCTGCTTTTTGCTTGCGGTTTTTTCCTTTTCCGCCAACTTCAAATGTTTTATTTTTTACTTTAAAGTCCGCAGTTGTTTTTTCTTTTGATGATTTAATGTAATTGCATTCAATATGGTTTATAAAAAATTCTTCTCTTAAAGAGCCAACATCTGGTTTTTTTTCCTGTGACTCGCAAAGCGCGCTTCTATAAGGAAAAGGTAAATAATATTTTGCTTCTTTTCTAAATGTCTGCATTGCGTTTCCTTTAGCATAAACTCTTTTAATGACTTCAGTTTTTTCTATTTCTAAAAGGAAACGCATTACCCAAGTCCTGTTTTTTCCAACTGTTTCGCCAATTTTTGAATAACTTAACTCCAAAGGCTTAGAATTTGCAATCAAATACAATAATTTGAAAAAGCTTTCTTCAATATCCGGATCCACTTCCCTAATAACTGAAAGATCCTTGATTACAATTGTTTCAATTGTTGAAAGAATAGTTTTATGGAAACCTGTTTTTGCATCATAAAGTACTCCGCCATGCGCATAATAAACAGATAACTGTTTATGCAAATACCCAAACTCTCTTGCAAGTTTTACTTTTTTCTTAATTATTTCTTTTAAGGAAAGCAAAGGCAAACTAACATTTTTTTTTATTTCAAGCCATTCCCTAAAACTCGCAGGTTTTAAATGTTCAATGACTGCTCTTCTTGACAAGTCTGACTTCAAAGTTTTCAGCTTTACTGAAGAAGAACCAGTAAAACAAATATGTGCTTTCTTTTCATCAAAAACTGATTTTAAATCATTATCCCAATTTGGTTTTGTGTGAATTTCATCAATAAAAATTTTTGAATGCCCTGCCTCGCTTAAAGCAGTTATAATGTCATAAAGGTCTATTCCTCTTAGTTCACGGTCATCAGCTGAAAAATAAACGCCATTATTTTCTTTAGTTAACTGCAAAAGCAGAATCGTTTTTCCGATTCCTCTCAAGCCAGTAATTCCAAGAAAATATTCTTTTTCTTTGGATATCTCAAGCAGACTTTTGAATACAAGCCTTTTTTTCTTTATGTTTTCAAGTTTTTTCAAGTTTTCAGAATTATTTTCCAAAACCCTTGTTACAATAGCTTCCTTTTCCATACAATACAATTAACACAAACAATTTAAAAGTGTTACGTTAATGTAACAAAAAATAGGGTTTTTGTAACATTCTTGTAACAGAAAACCAAGCATTGCCTTTGGCAGTCACAATCTAATTTTTGAATTTTTGTTAATTGAAAATTAAGTTTTATGAGCTTTGCTATTTTAGTGCGTTTTGCTCCTAAAATAGCGATTCTGCTCCTAAAGTGCTTTTATTTTTTCTTCTTAAACAGTTCACGTGCAAAGATTAGCATGATTTTGGATTCCTCCCATTCTTGATGTTGTTTTATTACCTTATTTACCCATTCGGGGAGTGTTTTCTTTGCAAAAAGCTCTCTTGCTTCTTTTACTGCTCTAATTAATAATCGCGGCTGGTCAGCGATGAGTTGGTGTTCTGGAATCCAACTTTTATACTTTCTCGCTAGCTCCAAATCTTTTTCTTTAACTTCTCTAGCCACCATTCTTTTTAATTTATCAACAGATATTAATGCATGCTTCTTAACTAATTTAGGGTCACCGAGAACCGCAGACTTAATCATATTTTCTCTATCAAAAATCCAACCCTCAGAAGGACCTACTTCTAATATTCGTAAATTTGGCGGAAACTTACGGTATTCCTCAAGACTTTTCTTTCCTGCTTCTTTTAACACAGAAAGAACTGAACCTTCTTCACGCCGATCACTTCCCTTAACACTCCTTTCTACTTCCATTTGAAAGCAATAATCAGCATAATATTTATTGGGGATTAGCCAAAACCTTTCTTTAAACACAGATTCTAAAACAGCAAGACTGTGTTTCTTTAATAATATTTTTGCTTCTTGAGGGGAAAAACTCGCTTTTTCAATAAGCCTGAAAGCTCTTTTTATTCCCTTATACCGTTCACTTACTCTTCTCTTTGCTGTTGGAGAGTAGTATCTTAATCTTTTTGAAGATATTTTCTTTTTAGGAACTCTTTTTTTAGCGGGCATTTCTTTTTCAGCTCTGCTAACAAAAAGGTTTTTTTAATTAATAAATCTTTGCTCCTAAACTGTGTTTCTTGCTCCTAAATTCGCCTGATTTTAGGACTTTTAGAGCAAAGCTAGTTTTATGCTTTATTTTTAGTTTAATCCAAGCAATTAAAATCACATAAAATTCAATTATTTTTGTCTAAAGCTATAATTGCATATTGTTTAGAGCTATAATGGCGTGTATTCTTATATGGTAAAAAAACAAAAAATTAAAAGTAAAATAAAAAGTTAAATTAATAAAAAATAATTAAAAATCAGAAAATGCATAATTAAGAAAACAATAAAAAAATAAAAGAAAAATTAGCTGTAAAAAGGAAACAAAATTAAATAAAGCGCAAAACAACAAAAAATTCAATTGAAAACTTAAATCAAAAATTAGCTAAAGCCAGAAAATAAGTTGTTTTTATGCCTTCTTCTTTTTTTTTCTGCACTAAAGGTTTTTCTATTCCTTTTTTTTTCAGGCACTGGCATTTAGTCCTGCACTGCAGTAATGGCAACTGCTTTCCTGAAAAAACAAAGCGTATTTTGTAAGAGGAAACATTTATATATAGTTTCCTTCTATATACTGCTATGGTTGGGAAAGAGAAATGGATTGAATTAATAAAGGATTTTCATGAAAAGCCTGTCCCTGTGCTTATTGAAAGGGAATTAAGTATTCCGTTGGAAGTTCCGTTAAAGCGCGCTATTTCAATAATTGGCCCCAGGAGAGCAGGCAAAACTTATACGATGTATCAGTTAATAAGTTTGCTTCTTAAAAATAAAATTCCTTTTGAAAGAGTGCTTTATGCGAATTTTGAGAGAACAGACTTGAATGGCTGCAATGCCGCAGACCTTGATTATATGCTTGAGTCTTTTTATGAGATTTACCCTGAAAACAAAAAAAATAAGGTGTGGCTTTTTCTTGATGAAATCCAGAATGTTGAAAAATGGGAAAAATTTGTAAGGACAGTAATTGATTATGAAAATGTTCAAGTGTTTATTTCAGGTTCTTCTTCAAAGCTTTTAAGCAGGGAAATAGCAACATCTTTAAGGGGCAGGACAATAACTTATTCGGTTTTTCCTTTTTCTTTTGTTGATTATCTTGCTGCTGAAAAAATTAAAGTAAAAAAGTACTTTTCTTCTTCAGAGAAATCTGTTGTAATCAATAAATTAATGGATTACTTGCAGGACGGCGGCTATCCTGAAGTCATCTTGTACAAGAAAGAGAAAGACAAATTGCTGCAGGATATTATTGAAACAACAGTTTACAGGGATGTAATTGAAAGATATAAAATAAGAAACATTAAGCTCTTGAAGCTTTTAATGAAGTCTCTTGTTTCTTCTTCACAAAAAGAATTTTCTGTTAATAAGTTTTATAATTTTGTTAAGTCAACTGGAGTCAAAGCAAGCAAGAATGCTTTGTATAATTATGTTAATGCATTAAATGACGTGTTTTTTATTTTTTCTTTGAGAAAATTTTCTTATTCTTATAAGGAAGCAGAGCAGTCGCTTCCAAAAATATATTTGATTGATAATGGCTTGCTGACATTAAATGGAATAAACGGTCAGGGAAGATTAATGGAAAACCTTGTTTTTATTGAATTAATGAGAAGAAACAAAGATGTGCATTATTTCAGGTCTGTTGACAACAAAGAAACAGATTTTGTTGTTTTGGAAAAAAACAAGGCAAAACAGTTAATTCAAGTTAGTTTTTCTTTGGATGATTTTAACACAAAAGAACGTGAAATTAAAGGCCTGCTTAAAGCAGGAAAAGAACTAAACTGCAGTAATCTTTTAGTAATAACCTGGGGCAAGGAAGGAGAAGAAAAAATAAAAGGAAAAAAAATAAAGTATGTTGTTTTATGGAAATGGCTTCTGGAAAACCATTCAAAAAATTCAGAAATTGCTTAAAGCCAAAAAATAAGTTGTTTTAATGCCTTCTTCTTTTTTTTTCTGCACTAAAGGTTTTTCTATTCCTTTTTTTTTCAGGCACTGGCATTTAGTCCTGCACTGAAGCATTGACAACTGTTTTCCTAAAGTGTAAATACTTGAATTAGTTTTTTTACTTAATTCATTTAAAGTCAAAGGCTTTTCTTTTAATTCTAAAACAATTTTTTGCTGTAAAGGAGAAAGCCTGGACAAAAGATTTTCGTCAATCAAAAAAGCAGAGTTAGCTGAAAAATTCCTGGAAAAACTTTTGCCATAATTTCCCAAACAAAAACCCCCAAAACCCTTTTTATTTATTCTAATTAATAAGTGAAAAATATTATAAACTCTTCAGTAACAACAATTGCGTTAACTTCAACATAACTTTTGACTAAAAATAAAGTTTTTTATATAAGTTTGCTTTTTCAACATATTTTTTCTTTTTTTTTGTTTGACTAAAGATTAAAGTTTTTAAAGAGATAACGCTTAATTATTATTGACGATTAATTTTTGTTTTAAAAAAATTTTCGTTTTA
>JAHJUD010000145.1 GCA_018829335.1 Microcaldota archaeon
GAAAAATTGCCTATTGGATGAACTGAAAGAGTTGGAGTTTTTGATTCACTGGAATGCTTTGAAGCAAAAACAAACAAGTCAGTTTCTAATTCATTCAGGTAATCTGCAAACACTTGTTTTTGTTCAATAAAAATTAAGCTGAATTCTTGTTTGGTTTTTTCAGCTGAAAAAGAATAAATTGGATTTGAATCAAATGATTTTTCGGTTTTTTCAAAATTGAATTCTTTAATTAAATGATTTGAGATATTTAATCCTGCAGGGTCTGTTTTGGAAACAATAATGGAAATTTTGTTAAACATGAAATAAAATAGATTGAATTATTTTTTATAATTGGATGGTAAGTAAATTTTGTTGCAAAACAGGAAAATCATTTTTTATAGCTTGAAGAAAGCTGGCCAAAAACATCCTCTAAATTAACTAAAGTCTCGGAAATGCTTTTTGAAACAAAATGATTAAAGCTTGCTTTCAAATCGTCTCTTTCAGCAAAAGGCGCTGGATTAAAAACATAAGACTGGTTTTTTCGCAGAATAAGGTTTGTTTCTTTTATTCTGTTTAAATGATAACGCAAAAGCTTTTCAGAAATGTTTTTGGAATGCTTTTTTTTGATGTATGACTGGATCTCCTGTATTGAAGGGTTTTTTTTGGCTGAAAGATTCAGGTAAAATAAGGCATCCAATACATCAAAGACCGTAGTTCTTGACTCTTTTTCAGAGATTAAGCCAAAAGCCAAAGCAAACCAGCGAAGCATTGAACGTTTTGTAAGCTTAATGCTTGGAGGAAAATCCATTGTTCTTAAAGTAAAGGTTTTCCTTACAAGAGAGCTTTCAGGGAGTTCAGGCATCAAATCACAAAGGAAAAAAAGTTTTTCCCAAAGAAATAATGTGTTTTCTGGTATTTATTTGTGATTGTTTGAAAAAAAACTAAAAATAAAAGTTTAAAAGAAGTTCAACTCATATAATTTAACTGATTCTTTATGAGTATTTCAATTAATACAAACTTTGTTCCGTTTGTAATGGATTTAAAGGATAAAAGGCCTGTGAGAATGGAAGTTGAAGTAATCAACCGTTATGATAAGCCAAAAAAAGTGAATTTGGAAGTAATTGCATCAAATCAAGTGGGATTTAACAAGACCTGCACGCAAAAAGAAGAATTCAAGCTTGGGTTGCTTAACCCTGGAGAAAGCAAGAAAATCAAACTTGATGTAATGCCAAAAAATTATACTGCAAAAGGAGAAGAAAACATTTCAGTGATTGCAACAGAAATAACAGTTGAAGAATCAGGTTATACTTATCCTTCAAAAAAATTCAGAAAAAACACAAGCATCAAAATCAAGTAAAGTCATTTTCTTGCTTTGGAAACGGGTTTTGGTTTATCGGCTTTAAGTTCTTCTTTGAATTCGGCTCTGTCTTCTTCATCTAACCCAAGCTTTGCAAGCATTTTATTGTGGTCTTCTGGGGTAAGCTTGTCATACCATTCATGCCAGATTTTGTCTTCTGTCTTTGAAATGACTTTGCCTTCAACAGGCTTTTTTCTTTTAATCATACAATAAAAAAATTAAAAATAAACGTTTAAAATACTTTCTGGCAGGGTAAAAAAGAAGAAAAAACGAAAAAAGTATAAAGGGATTAAACCTTATTCATTAACATGCATAAAATTCTTTCAGAAACAGAAAAAAGCCAGAACATTATTCTTACAATACAAGAAGAAAAATACAAGGTTGTAGTAAATGAACTGCTGGCACAGCTTGTTTCAGAAAAAAAAAGTGTTTGTTTTGTTTCAGTTAACAAAACAGTAAAAGCCATGGAAAAAGAATGGAAAGAATCAAAAATTTCAATAGAAAAAATTTATTTCATTGACTGTGTAAGCAAAAGCATTTCTAAAGGAAAGATTTCTTGGAGTGACGAAAAAACACAGTATATTGACAACCCTAATGCTTTGACTCAGATGAGCCTTGCAATATTCAAGTTATTTGAAGAGAAAAAAATTGATTTTTTTGTATTGGATTCAATCAACACTTTACTTATTTACAATCAAGAAAAAGAAATATTAAAGTTTGTGCACCACACTGCAGGAAAATTAAAGGAAGGAAACAAGACAGGAATTTTTATTTACCTAAAAGAAGAAGGAAACGGCCAGCTGCTGAAAAAGTTTTCCCAGTTTGCAGACAAAATAATTGAATCAGATCCTCCTATAAAAAAAGAGTTTGTGAAAAAAAAAGATTCAATGAATTCATTTGAAGAAATCAAATTGTGAAAATTAATGAAAATAAAACAGTTAGCAAAACATTTGATCAGGAAACTGAAACATAACCACTTGTTTTTTTTGCTGGCTCTTGCTTTCTGGTTTATTTTCAGGGTAGGAGAAAAACCCAATAGAATAACTTATCCCTGCCAACAGCCTTTTCTGGCATATCTTGGAGTTCTTTTTTTACCACTAGGATATAAAAACAAAATAAAAGAAAAACTAACAACAAAAAATATTGCAGTTTTTTCTGTTTTGCTTTTAGTTTTTGTAAGCGGGTTTTTTATAGGAGATTTATCAAAACAGCCAGAAATAATTTTTGTAAAAGAACCTGCAGAAAAACTGTTTTTTTCAGGGCCTTATCCTCACAGAGTAGTAAGCGTACATGATTCAACTGCAACAACATGGAATTTTTCCTGTGAAGGAAGCTGTCCTTATTATGGTTCAGATTCTTACATAAACCAGAATTCAATTAACAGTATGGTTGATAATGGATTAATGCAATTGACTGGAACATCCAGCGCACAGGCGGCATGGCAGACTTTGATTCCAAATTTCCAGCCAGGGCAAAAAATTGCAATAAAAGTAAACTTTAATGCAGCAGACGGTTATGGAGACACAGACACACAAATAGACGCAACACCACAGCCAATGATTGCATTAATTAGAGGACTAAAAACAAGAGGTTTTGCAGAACAAAATATCTGGATTTATGATGCATCAAGGCATATTACTAATAGGTATAGAAATGAAATTTTCGCGCATTATCCTAACATACAATATTATGTTTGTCCAACTTGCGGGGATATCCCTCCAAATGTCCATCAAACAACATATAATAGCACTAATCCAACAGCAAACATTAACTTCCATACAACAGGACACTACAACAAAAAACTGCCTGACGAAGTAGTTAATGCAGACTATTTAATTGATATGCCAATAATTAAAGCTCATTCAATTGCAGGAATTACTTTAAGTTTTAAAAATCATATGGGAACAGCATTACTAGAACATTCTTATATTGACCCAGAACAAGGAAATTACAGCCCTAATGCAAACCCTTTAGTTGAAATGTATGAAAACACAAACATCAGAGACAAAACAATATTGATTTTAGGAGACGGAATATACGGAGGATTTAATTATTCTCATCCAATAAGACGCTGGATTAGTTTTGGAAACAACGCGCCAAAAACCCTTTTCTTTTCAACTGACCCAGTAGCAATTGATTCAGTAATGTTTGATTACTTGAAAAGAGAAGATGCAGTAAACGGAGAATTCAACATTAAAAACGGAGCAGGAGATATCCTACAAGTAGCAGAAAATGCAGGACTAGGAATATACGAACACTGGAACAACAATAATGACAGGGATTATGCTACAATAGATTATATTGAATTAGATTTTGATTCAGGCTGCCAAGAAAACTGGCAATGCAGTGCATGGAGTTCTTGTGTTAACGGGCAAAAAACAAGAACTTGTAATGATTTAGCTGGATGCGGCACAGAAATAAACAAACCAGCAGAAACACAAGCGTGCGAATGCAATAATGGAGAAATAAGATATGGTTGCACTACAAGTGAAGGCTGCCCTGGAACAGAAACATGTTCTTCAGAAACATGGGGCCTTTGTGAAGATATTCCAGATGATGGTTGTCCTGCAACAATAGGAACAATAAATGTAACTCATTTGGCTCCTCTGGGAAATTTGACTGTAACTCAAAATCAAAGTTTTACTTATAAAACTCAAGTAAATTGTGTCGGAGGAAACTGCGGAAATATTAGTGCAATATTAGACCCGATTTTTGGTTATAATATAATTGGAATAGGAAATGATAATACAGTTGCAAATGAAATACTAATATCAAAATTTACTGCACCAGAAAACGGAACAATACAATCAATGACTGCATATTTATCTGGCGGGAGTTCAGTAATTTTTGTGATTTATTCTGAAACAGGAAATTTAATGGCGCAAAGCAGTCAAGTTGTTCCGCCAAATACTTGGAATTGGATTGAAGGAACAATAAACTTGCAGGTAACTGCAGGAACAAAATACTGGTTTGGATGGATACAAAAAGATGGTTTGACTTGGAGAAGCTGGGATGTAGACAGCCAAGTGCAGGGAGCAAATTTTTTGAGTTCAACTGTTTTCCCTGCTTTGCCATCAACAATTTCAGGTTTTCCAACAAACAACAGAAAATTAAGTATTTATGCAACATACACGACAGGAGCGGGAAACACTAAAGGAACAATTCCAGTTGGAAGCGGAAATCCATTTTATACTAATTCTAATCCACAAAATTTTAGCTTATTAAAAGGAGAAACTTTTACTAATACTTGGAATGTTACCCCAACAGGAAATCCAGGGCAATATAATTTTTTTGTAAAATATCAGCCAGAAAACACAGAGATTACACCAAAAAATACTTCAGGCAGAATAATAACAATAGAAGAAGAACAATGTATTGAAAACTGGCAGTGCGGGGTATGGAGTGCTTGTGTTAACGGGCAACAAACAAGAACTTGTAATGATTTAGCAGACTGTGGAACAACAGAATTCAAGCCTGCTGAAAGCCAAGCATGCGGAGAATGCATTAACGGAGAAACACAAGACTGTGATACAGACCAAGGATGCGACGGAATACAATTATGTGAAAACAATTATTGGGGGGATTGCACAGATGTTCCAGAAGATAATTGTCCTTGCGAAGAAAACTGGAGTTGCACTGCATGGAGTGAATGTGTTAATGGAAACCAAACAAGAACTTGCATTGACCAAGCACAATGTGGAACAACAGAAAACAAACCATATGAAATACAAGACTGCAGTGAATGCACTCAAGGGCAGACAAGAAACTGCACTACAACAGAAGATTGTGATGGAATACAATATTGCAATGGATATGGAATGTGGGAAACGACATGTTATGATATAGAAGATAATTGCCCAATAGGAACTTGTGCAGAAGGAGAACTAATAACAGAAGAATGTTTTTGCGGAAGCCAAAGTTATTCAACAGGATATTGCTGTGAAGGAACACACCAAGAAACTTCTTGTCCAGTAAACTGTGAAGAAGGAAAAATAACAATTCCATGCTATTGCGGAACTGATTTATATTATGATGGTTATTGTTGCGGAACAAACGGAGCTGCGCCTCCAGCACATCAAACAATATCTTGCGAAAGCTGTACTCCAGGAACAACACAAAATTGCATTACAACAGAAGATTGTAATGGAACACAAACTTGTTCTTCAACAAGCATATGGAGTGCTTGTGTTGATAACCCAACTGATGAATGCCCTGTTTGCATACCAGAATGGACTTGCACTCCTTATAGTGAATGTGTTGACAACCAAAAAACAAGAACCTGCACAGACAATAATGACTGCGGAACAGAAGAGAATAAGCCTTCAACAAGCCAGGCATGCGGTTTATGTGATTTCATGGATATTCAAAATTGTAATACAGATGAAGGATGCACTGGAAGCCAAGTATGCGACGTAACAGGAAACTGGGATCCAGAATGCTATGATAATGATCCAGATGATAACTGCCCTGAATGCATTGAAGAATGGAGTTGTACTGCATGGAATGACTGCATTAATGGAACAAAAAACAGAACATGCACTGACACAGCTGAATGCAATACAACAGAATTCAAACCATCAGAAACACAAGCATGCGGAGAATGCATTAACGGAGAAACAAAAAATTGTTCAACAAACCAAGGGTGTGCTGGAACACAAACATGCAGCAATAATTTTTGGGCTGGGTGCAATGATGTGCCAAACGATAATTGCCCAACAACTCCAGTGTTAAAAGAATTTGATGTAACAATAAATCCTGTTTCGTTAAGAGACAAGCAATCATTTACAATAACTGTTAAAAGCATTGAAGGACAGACAATACCAGGAATAAAAACAGAATATGCTGGGGCAACATATCATACTGACAGCAATGGAAGAGTTGTCTTAAAAGCAAAAAAAGAATTCACAAAATTAACTTTAAGCAAAACAGGCTACACCGCACAAGAAATCAGACTAGCAATTTATTCAGAAAACTGCGGAGACACAATATGTGATGCACCATATGAAAACTCATCAAACTGCCCGCAAGACTGCAAAGAAGAAACAAAACAATTGATTGTTACGACAGCAATTGAAGGGAAAACATTAACAGTGAAAGTAAAAGACGAAAAAGAAAACAATGTTGCAGACGCTGAAATAACTTATAATACTAAAACAAAATTAACTGATTCAACAGGAACTGTTGTTTTTGCTTTAAGCGAAAAAACACAAGACGTTTTTGTTCTAAAAACAGGGTATGAACCAAAACAAATCGAAGTGTTTGTTCCATGCGAAAAAGATAAAACAAAAGACTGCATTACTTCAGAAAACTGTAATGGAATACAAACATGCAGTGAAACAGGCTACTGGGGGGAATGCACAGACATTCCAAATGAATGCCCTTCAAAAGAAACAGGAATAGTTGATGCAATGACTACGCTGATTTTGATTGTTGGAGTTATGGCAGTAATTGGATTTGTGTTAGCAAAACAAATGGCAAAATAAAAAAAGTTCTGGGAAAACGGAAGAAAAAAAATAAATGAAAACAAAAAATTTGAAGAAAAAAAAAGAATTGGGAAAAAAAGAATAAACTTGAAGAAAAAGAAAACATGAAAGAAAAAAAAATTATTAAAGAAAAAGAACTAATTGAAAAACTAAATAAATTAGGGTTAAAAGGAAAATTTGATTTAATTATAGGAATTGGCTCTCAAGGAAAAATTCCTGCAGAACTTATTGGAAAAGAACTTGGAATTGAAGTTAAGTTTATTGAAATCAATTTCAGGAATGAAAAAAATCAAATTCAAAGAGAAAAACCATTGCTGATGAAAAAAATTGGTTTTGGATATGAAAACAAAAAAATTCTTTTAGTTGACGATTTCTGCAATTCAGGGAAAACCTTTGAAAAAGCAGGAAAAGAATTAAGCAAAGCCGGATTGATTAAAACTTTGGCAGTTAACTGCAGGAATAAAAAAGCAGATTATTGTTTATTTGAATATCAAGAATGCATTCAGTTTGATTGGAAATAAAGCTTAATTTTATTAAAAGTAAATTTAGCCAAAAACAGCCAAACAAGGTTCCCCAAAAACAAGGCAATAATTAATTTTTGCACTACAGTAGAATTCATTCCAATCAAATAAACATCAGTGAAATAAAGAAAAGGAATTTGGGCTAAGAAAGCAGTTAAACCTGCTTTAAATAAAGGAACACCTTTTTTCAGTAACAAACCAAAAACTGCGCCTAAAATAATGTTTCCTAAAATAAGATAAGGGTTGTTTAAAGTTAAAGCAGTAAAAATTGAACCAAAACCTCCAGAGACTGCGCCGCCAAAAGGACCGTAAATTAATGCAGCAAGAAAAATCACATACTGAAATACATGAAACTTGAAGCCAAATTCAGTTGAAAAAGAAATTAATCCAACTAAATTAGGAAGCAATGCAAGAAAGACAAAAAGTGAAACGCTTTTTTTGTCAAGCCAGAATTCTTTTGAAAAAACACAAGTATTTAACTGCATAATATAATTAAATTAAGGAAGAAAATAAAATAGTAACTATTAAAGAAAATCAACGCAAATTAAAATAAATGAAAATATTTTTTTAATTCCCATTCAGAAACCTGAATATTGTATTCAAGGCATTCAGCTTTTTTTGCCTTCAAAAAGCTTTCAAGAAGTTTTTCCCCTAAAGCGTTTTTTATTACTTCATCTTTTTCTAATTCAGTTAAAGCCAAAGAAAGAGAAAAAGGAAGAGTAGAAATATTTAATTCAGCTAATTTTTCGTCAGAAAAATCATAAACATCTTCTTCAACTGCTTTATCTGGTTTTAATTTTTTTTCTATTCCATCTAATCCTGCTTCAAGCATTACGGCAAAAGCCAAGTAAGGATTAGATGAAGGATCAGGGCAACGCAATTCAATTCTGGCAGAAGATTCTTTTCCGGGAAAAATTCTTGGAACACGAATTAAAGCAGAACGATTAATTGTAGCCCAACAAATGTTTACAGGAGCTTCAAAACCAGGAACAAGTCTTTTATAAGAATTAACTGTAGGAGAAAGAATTGCACTCATTGCTTTAATATGCAATAATTGCCCTGCAATAAACTGCATTGCTAATTCAGATAAACCATGCTTAAAAGAAGAATCAAAAAAAAGGTTTTTTCCATTCAAATCTGAAAGAGACTGATGAACATGCATTCCAGAACCATTAATTCCAAAAACAGGTTTAGGCATAAAAGAAGCAAACAAATCAAAAGAAGAAGCAACAGATTTCACTGTCTGCTTAAAAGTCAAAGTGCGGTCAGCAGTAGTTAAAGCATCTCTGTATTCAAAATCAATTTCATGCTGGCCAAAAGCAACCTCATGATGAGATGATTCAACTTTAACATTTAATTGGGAAAGAAAAGAAACTATTTTGCTTCTGACATTAGAAGCTAAATCCCTAGAAGAAAAATCAAAATAAGAGCCAGTATCATGAGGAACAGGTTTAACTGTTCCATTAGGATTTTCAAATAAAAAAAATTCAAGTTCCGGCCCTGTATTAAAAACAAAACCTTTTTCTTTGGCTTTAGCAACAGCTTTTTTTAAAATAAATCTTGGATCACCAGAAAAAGGTTTTCCATCAGGAAAAAAAACATCACAAATAAATCTGGCTGTTTTAGGATTCCAAGGAAAGACAGCATAAGTGGATGGATCAGGCTTCAAAAACATATCAGATTCATGAATTCTTGCAAAGCCTTCAATTGAAGAGCCGTCAAACCATGTTCCGTTTTCAAGAGAATCATTAAGTTGAGAAACAGGAAAATAAACGCTTTTAGTGCTTCCAATAACATCAGTGAACTGTAAAACAATTTCTTCAACTTTATCTTCTTTTACTTTGGAAAGAATTTCATCAAAATCAGCCATTAAAAGAAAAGGAATTAAGGCATTTATATATTTTACTTAAGAAAAAATGAACAAAAGAGAAGAAAATTAGATTAGAATTAAAAAAACATTCAAATATCATCTGTTTATATGAAAAAAAATAAAAAAACGTTTAGTGAAAAAAGCACAAATTCAGAAAAAAGAGTTTTAGATGCATTGATTGAAAACTCAAGGCAGTCTTCCAGAGAGATAGCAAAAAAAACTAATTTGAGTACAGCCACTGTAATAAAAAAAATCAATGAAATGAAAGAAAAAGGAATTATTAGAGGATTTAGTGCTAAAGTAGACTGTGAGAAACTGGGATTTGATTTTCCTGCAATAATTGAAATAAGAGTTGCAAAAGGGAAATTAATGGAAGTTGAAAACAAGATTGCAAAAGAAAAAGAAGTTAAGGCAGTTTATGATATTACAGGACATTTTGATGCGGCAATTTTGGCTGATTTCAGGAAAAGAAAGGATTTGGATGTGTTTATAAAAAAACTCCAGAAAATGGATTTTGTTGAAAGAACTGAAACAAAAATTATTTTAAACAAAGTCAAAGAAGAATGAAAAAGTTAAAATTATAAATTGCTGAAGAGTTATTCTTTTATGCCAAGAACTGGAGGGTTTGGAAGAAGGGGAAGAAGCCATGGCTCAAGGTCAAAATCAAGGACAAGGGAAGGCCACAACACACTATGGAAAAAAACAAAAAACATTATTCCAAGACCTATGCGGGTTCCAACAAAACCACTAGAGATAGTTCAGCTTGGAAAAAACAAGTCAGCAGTAATGCTTGTGGCAAAAGTAAGAGATTATAGGACAGAAATGGGAATACAGAAAGTTGTATTCAGGTTCAGCCATGATTTAATCAATACAAATAGCCCAGGGCAAATTGACTGCTGGATTGGAAACAATGGATTCAGGCTATTTGAGCAAAGCACAGCAAAAGTGGGTGAAATAATCATAAAGCTGCAGAAAGGAGAAAAGGTCAGGGAAGGAGGCTATGGAAGCCCAATAATAATTGTAGGAAAAACACTGTACGCAAAATAAAAAAGTTTATAAACACTCAGCGGGTTTATTTTGTTATGCCTAGAAGAAGACGTGCTTGGCGAAATGTAAGACCCAACCGCAAACCAGGAATAAAGCAGCAAAGGCTTGTGAACGCAGACATTAAAGAAGCCAAAACCCGACAGCCTGTTTCCCACCGTTGGAAGTATCATCCTAATGCAATAGAACCTCAAGAAAGAAAGGCACCAGAACTCATAAAATACAGCCAAATTCCAGAGAAATTTAATGCACCTGTAAGTGGCAGGAATAGAGGAAGATTAGTCAGAGTAAAACTTAAAGTAATGCCTGGAAAGCTTGGGCTTGGAAACAAAAAGTTAGTTGAATTTTCGCCAAGTGGAAAAGCTGTTGCCGAAGATTTGTTGATAGAATATTCTATTACAGGAACAGGAAAAAAAAGCAAGGCAAGATTTCATATCCAGAGAACAGATTCAAGCGCGACACTTTCAGTTGCACCAGACAGCAAGCAACAACTTATTGGATTGCTTAAAAGAATTAATGCAGGAGAAGCAACTAAAGAAATAACAATTGGCGCCGAAGTGTTTCCTACAAAATAAGTTTTATACATAACTCTCTATTTTTGTTCGTTAATAATTTTTAAGAGTTTTTCATGCACTAAACCGTTTGAAGCAAAACAGTCTGTTGGAAGAGGTTTTAGTGGGGTTCCTAAAGGGTCTGAAACTTTTCCTCCTGCCTCTTTTACTAATAGAGCTCCTGCGCAAAGATCCCATGGTTTTAGATGATATTCTAAATAAGAATCTGTTCTGGCTGAAGCAACATATGCAAGGTCTAGGGCTGCAGAACCGCTTCTGCGGATGTCTTTGATTTTGTAAAGCATTCTTCTAACTGCATTTAAAGTGAATTCCATTTTTTCTCCTCTGTTATAAGAAAAGCCAGTGTTAAGCAGAATTTTGATAAGTTCAGAGTTTTGAGAAACATGAATTTTTTTTCCGTTTAAGAAAGCCCCTTGCCCTTTAACTGCAGTGAATAATTCCTTTAGAATAGGGTCATATATTATGCCTAAAACTGTTTCTTCCTGTTGTTTTAACCCAATTGAAACGCAAAAATTAGGGTAATCATGAGAAAAGTTTACTGTCCCATCTAAAGGGTCTACTACCCAAAGAAAGTCAGCTAATTCATAACCGCGGGGGGTTTCTTCTGCAAGAATTTCGTGTGAAGGAAAAGATTTGAAAATTGTTTTTTTGATTATTGATTCTGCCTCAAAATCTGCTTTAGTTACAATATCTCTTGGACCTTTATATTTTAGTTTATTTAAGTCACGGAATTTTCCTCTGTGGGAAAGAATTACTTTGCCTGCTTTTTTTGCTGCAAGAATTCCTGTTTTTAAAAAATCTGATTTCATGAATACAAAAAAGAAAGAAAAGAATTAAAAGAAGGATTAATAAAAAAAATCAATCATTCAAAAAATAGCCGTTAACAAATAAAACAGTACAGAAAATCAGCAAAGATAAAGAAAAAAGAATTAACAGCCTGTTCAAATTTTTGTTTTTTTCTGAAAGCAAGGCAACACCTAAATATAAAGGAAATAAAAAACTGACATATCTTGGAATGCCTTCAAGTGAATTTGAAGACAAATAAAAAAAGAAAAGAACTGAAGGAAAAACAACATAGCTTGGCCTAACTTTAGAGTGAATTAAATAAGCCAAAAAAAATACTCCGACAAAAATAAACAAAAATACATAAAGATTGTATGGATGAAAAAAATTGTCATAACTCCATCTTGTTAAAGTAACAAAAAACGGAACAAATTCTCTTGCACTCCAATCAAATAAAGCCTTTTTGAAAGCCAAAGGTTCATTAAATTCCAAAAACAAATAAAACATATAAGTTAAAAGGCCTAAAGGCGGCAAAGAAAAGAAAAAAATGTCTGGCTCGATTTTTTTAATTAAAAGCCTGAAATAATTTAAATTCAGGTTTTTTAGGGTTAAATCAAAATATTCCATTAAAAGAGGAATGATTATGAGCACACCTAGCACATTAGTTAAAGCAAGGAAAAAACCTGAAACAGAAGCATAAAACCACTGCTTTTTTCTTGCAAAATAAAAGGAGAGAATTGCAAGAAAAACAAAAAGCCCTTCAGTGTAAATAATTGAAAAAAAGAAAGTTAACGGAGCAATAGAAATGAAAAAAACTGTTTTAGAAGCAATTGATTTGCTGTAATCCAAAGAAATCAGTTTGTACAAGAAAAATAAAGCAAGAAAAAAAGAAATATTGGAAATTAAATAGCCTGAAAGTTTTGAATCAAATAAAACAAAAGAAAAAAGTTTTATTAATAAAGGATATAAAGGAAAAAAAGCAACAGTTGAAAATTCGCCTGGAATATATGAAAAGCCTCTTTCTACAATTGAAATATACCAAACAGAATCCCAATAAAAAAACAAGTCAAACAAAGAATTTGATGAAACAAAAAAACGCGATTTTGGAACAACAAAAACAGAAAAAAAACCAATTAAAAAAACGAATAATCTTGAAGCAAAAAAAATTACTGCAATTTTTTTCAGTAATTCTTTTTCTTCAGAAAAAAATTTTAAGAAGTTCATTAAATTAAAAAAAAGAGGCAAAAGGAATTAAAATCAAACCAAAAGAAATCAAATGTTGCCTGAATCCTTTTTCTTCAAGTCTTCATATAATTTTTCTTCTTTGTTTTTGTTTTTGAAATAAAAATAAATTACATAAAGCAAGCCAAGCAAAGGCAGCAAAAAAATTGTTACAGGAATAAAAAAAACCATCAACAACAAAATCACAAACGCCAAAACAAACAATGCTTCAATCATTTTCTGCTCTCCAAAAACAAGGCTGTTCCAGTAGCAGAAACCAAAACAATTCCTTGGAATACTTCACTTGTTTCAATATCTATTCCTGCTAAAGCATTAGCACCTAATTGCTGGGCTTTTTCTTTCATTCTGTCAATTGCCTGATATCTTGCTTTCTCCATTTCAGAAGTAAAAGCAGTTACTTCTCCTCCAGTCATTGACTGGAATCCTGCAATAAATTTTCCGCCCATTCCTCTGGTACGGCAGGTTACTCCAGTCACTAAACCAAAATTTTTTACTATTTTATATTCCTGCGGGACAGGAGTAGTCATTAATAAAAGCTCAGCCATAAAATCACCAATAAAAGAATGCTTTAAGTGAATAAAATAGTTTTGGTTATTCTGTGACTTCAATTAAAACTGAAGGAGAAGATCTGCCTTCTTCAGCTGACTCCATTATAACCATAATATAATTAAAGCCAGGATTTAATTCAATTGAAAACTCCCATAAATTCTGCTGGCTTGGGCCAATATCATATAAAAAAACCCAGTTGACATCATCAACAGAATAATAAATTCTGACTAATTTAACCTCGGAAAAATCAGTAAGCCCAATGTTTTCTACAGCAACATAAACTGGCGAGCTTACAACTTCGTTGTCTTCTGGCACAATAATTCTTGGTTGGATAGTAGGGCAATTAGGCGCAGGACCGCCAGCAAAAATATAATTAAGAATATAAACAACATCAGAAATATCAACAAAACCGCTTTTATCTACATCTCCAAGACCAAGAGGTTCAGGGGCAGGGCCTCCGCCAAAAATATAAGCAATTAAAAAAACAACATCATCAATATCAACACTGCCGCTTAAATCAACATCACCGCAAACTAAAGCATTATTTGAATGAAATAAAGAATTTGAATCAGATAAAAAAACAGAACCAACAGAAAACAACAACAAAAATAAAACGAAAAATAATATTGGTTTATTTATCTTATTCATCAAAATAAAAACAAGCAAGAAAACAATTAAAAAAAGATTCTTTGAGATTTGAAGGCACAAAATAAGCCAGCAAAATAAATAATTATGTAGACAATTTATACATAATTATTTGAATTGTTTCATCAAACAAATACCCTAAACTCCTTTTTGGCCTAAAAACGGCTTTTATTAGCTTAAAATGGCTTAAATCAGCCAAAACTAAAACAACAGATTTGAATTCTGTTGAAAAAACAGCAAAAAAATCAAATTTTAGGGAATTTTAGCAATATTTGACTAAATTCAAGAGAATTCAAAGGAATTTGTATTGTTTCCAGTAGCTCTTTTAGGCCAAATAACCCTTGTCAGCTTCTGTTCAAAACCGCCTGAATTTTTCCTGTTTTTTTAGTTTATTTTTGATTATTTTAAGCCATAAAATTGAATTAATTTAATTGTTTTTTTGTTTGTTTTGAGAATTTTTTCACCAAACTGAAAAAATTTTTGGCCGCTTCAGAAAACTTTTTTAGGCTATTTCCAGATTTTTTAGGCGATTCCTGAAACCGCCTAAGTTGTCTACATAACTCTCAATCTAGCGGTGCATTTCCCCCACTCCTTTCCCAACCCCTACACTTCCACTAATAATCAGTTTTTCACACTTTTTGAATAAGTTCCCTCTATAAAAACACGTATAAGAATGTTTATACGGATTATTAGAGGGTAAAAAAGGCGACAATACAAGCAACAGAACACCCAAATCTAAGCCATTTAGGCAAGAAATGCCAAAACCCTGGCTTTTCTGGTTTTAGCCGTCTTTAGCGAGAAAATCTTATCTGGCTTTTGCGCTGATTTTTAACAGAGCGCCCGGGAAAGGCGAGCAAGATTCTTAGTTATGTAGAAGAAAGAGTTTGTGTGTTCTCAGACCAGCTTTTTTAGGCTTCTTGGCCTATTTCAATGCTTATTCCTTCAAATTCGGTGAAAGCAAAAACTGTCTGGCTTTTTTTCTTAAAATCAACTAATTTTAGTTTATTCAAATAATGCAAATCCCTGCTGATTGCTGTCTGTTTTCTGTTCAGGTTTTTGGCTATCTCTGAAACGCTTTTCTCATTGCCTTTTTTCTTTTCTTCAATTAGATACCACAACAAGTCGATTTTTTTAGGGGAAAGCATCTTATTCAGCTGTTCGTATGAATCCAAGTATAAGGCATTCTTTGGCTGTTTCATCCCTTTCTTTGGGTTTTCAAGAAGTTCTTTCTCGTCTTTTTCTATGCTTCTTCCAATAAAAACAACCAGTTTTTCTGCCATTATCTCACCTTAACCTATAAGTTATATAACACAAAAGTTATATAAAGCTTTTCAGGTGTTTTTTCCTGTATCTTTCCCTGTATTCAAGCCAGTTTTCTTTTATGTCTTTTTTGCATTTCCAGTAAAGTTCGCTTGTCAGCTGTTCTTCTGGAAACTCCTGCCTGTGTGAAAGGCTTGAATAAAATTCATGCACGTTGTAAACTCCTTCAGAGAAATCGTGTTTTTTTATTTCATAAATTTTTCCGTTTTTTTCATATAACTGCAAAACCACAAAATTAACCAGTTTTCTTTTCTCATTCAGCAGCTGTTCCGTAACAATCAAATCAGTTAACTCTTCATTCAACGGCTTTGTTTTTCTGTAAGAATAAACAGGCATAAAAACCACAAAGCCCGTGGAAGCAAAATAATTGAGTATTTTAGGTTTAAAAAGAAATTGAAACCAAATTGCCTGTAAAAAACCTTCAACTTTTAATGAAATTGATTTATACAATTGTGTGGCGCGCGCTCATGAAAGATTTAACGAATGCTAAAGAATTTATAAAAGGGTTTAAAAGAAAATGGCCTACTTGGGCAATGCCAACTAAAATAGGAGTTGCTGCAACAATTTTTTTCGGGTTATTTGGTTTTTTTAGTTTTGTGATCGCAGCATACGACTTTGTTACCACTGATGTCATTCATGTCGAAATAAAGACTACAGAAGAACAAAAACAAGAGAAATTTAATCAACATATTAGGGATATTGATGCAACGATTTCAGAAATGGAATTAAACAAAAAAGTAGTTGAGATATACCACGAAAACAAACAAGACTATTTAGAATACAATTATAGATTTACCTCTAGATTCCAGTACGCCGCTCTAGAAAATTTAATTAATTCCAATCAAATTAGAGACACCTATTTACAACAAGTTTTGTTGATTGAAAAAGAAAATTTTAGAAGAGAAAATGTTTATCTTGATGATTTAGATGAGATTTGGCAAAAGAGCTATGAAATAAATAATTTTGATGCATATCACGGACAGATAAAAAACCTTTTTGAAGATGGTTTTTTTAAAGAAGACAAAATTAAAATCGTAAACTCAATCACAATAACACTTGATGCTTACAAAAAAAGCATTGATGTTAATACATTCTTTTCCTAAATCAACCCTCAAACTCAAAAATCTTTTCTATTGGCTCATTAAACACTTTCGCAATATCGTGGGCCAGTTTCAAGGAAGGATTGTATTTGCCTTGCTCAAGGAACACAATTGTCTCACGCCTGACTTTAACAATTTTGGCCAGCTGTTCTTGGGTTAAATTGTATTTTGCCCTGAATTCTTTAATTCTGGTTTTCATTTTTCTTTCGCCTATTCAACATTTCCTTTTATGCTTAGATAAAAATATGATGCCATAAAAGAAATTGCTAAAAACAATACAATCATTGCAGTAACATGATGAACTTCAAGCATAGGAAAGCCAAAAAACTCTGCAATATTTTCTTCAAACACCCCAATAAAAAGTGTTACATAAATTGATGCAAGAAAAACATAATAGCCTGCTTTATGCATTAGCTTTTTTGACAGCTCATCTTCTACAGGCACTCCAGATTTAACAGAATCCATTTTTCTCTTTAAAGCCCAGATTGCAATTATAATTATAGTTGCAAGTATGCCAAAAAAAGGTAAAGAAATCAAATTAGATTCAGCAAAAGAAAACCAAAGCAAAACAGATACAATAACTGCAACAACTATCCCAAAACCCAAATAATTCTTTAATTTATCACTCATATCCAAACCTCCTTCAAGTTAGAAATACATAACTTGGTGTTAGAATTACATAACAACTAGTATTTAATGGTTTTGTTTGTGTTTTTTGCAGTTCAGGATTTTTGTGCAAAGCTTTACCTGACTAAAAGTTTATTAATTCTAAAAATCAATCTTTTGGTGTTGTTATGAAACAAAAAATGTTGTTTGGGTTTCTTTTTGTCTTGCTGCTTTTCTTTGGCTGCACGGATTTTCTAAAGGAACTTGAATCCATGCCGACCAAAGACTTTAATGATTATTTTGACTCAGATTTTTTTGGAAGTGACGCCAATCTTTTTGACGAAAATTTTTTTGGGAAAGATGTTAATGTCTGGGATGAATTCATTAAACAGGGTTTTTGCCCTGAAGGCCAAAGGATTTTTGAAGGAAAATGCATTCCAATAATTGAATGCATTGATGGAACTTTTGAACCTGATTGTTCTGTAAAAAAACCTTTTCAGTGTATTAAAGAGGAACTTGTTGAAAACATCGAATTATGCGGCTGCCCTTTTGATTTCAGGAAGGATGAAAATAAATGCATTGAAATCCAGCGCTGTGTTGATGACACAGAATACAGGAACTGTGGTTCAGCCAAGCCTGTTTTCTGCGAACAAGGCAAACTAATAAATAAAGCAAGTTTTTGTGGCTGCCCTGAATTCAATAAAATAAATGCTGAAGCCTGCGAGTTTGATTTTAAGATTAAATCAATTCAAAGAAAACTTGATTTCGTGCTTAGAGCAAAAAAAAGTAATTTTTTGTTTTCAATGCAGTCTGAACTAAAAAAACGCCTTGCAGGAATTTCAAGAACATATTATTGTAATCCCGGCTGCCCGACAGACAAAGAACTGATTTTAATGTATTTAGATGAAAAAAACCAGAAAAATGAATTATTGAAACTGGTTGAATTAATTAAAATACAATCAAGTGAACCAGATGACAGAGCAAGAATTGCAGTCAGTTTAGTGCAGAGAATTCCTTATGACTGGACAAAATTTACTGCAGAAAGATCCCAGGAAAGATATCCTTTTGAGGTTGTCTTTGATTATGCCGGAGTATGCGGAGAAAAATCCAAACTGCTTGTTTTTTTGTTAAGGGAATTGGGTTATGGCACTGCAATATTTGATTTTGAAAAAGAAAATCACTGGGCTGTAGGAATAAAATGCCCTCTTGAATACAGCTATAATAATTCAGGTTATTGTTTTATTGAATCAACTACCCCAACAATAATCACTGATTCCAAAGGGGATTATGTCAATATAGGAAAACTGCTGTCAGAGCCAAAAATAATTGAATTAAGTACAGGCAGTTCTTTTGACAGTGTTTCAGAAGAATACCGTGATTTAGCTGAACTAACAAAACTCAATGAACTAAAATCAATGAACCAAGAAGAATACAAAAAATGGACTGAAATAACCCAAAAATACTTTTTAACAGAGTTAGAGGAAATTGTTCTGCCTGCAGAAAACCCGCAGGACATGACTACTTTGATTGAATCAATTAAAACAAAACTAAGCTGAATTATTTTGTTGCTGGCTCTGCATTCAAACAAGTATTTATTTTTTGCTTACTTTAAAATATTATGCAGATTGGCAAAACAAAAACTTTTAGAAACAGCAAGCAATGGAGAAGCTGGCTGGAAAAAAACCATAAAACAAAAAAAGAAATCTGGCTGGTTTTCTTTAAGGTAAACTCAAAGAAAAGAAACAAATTCATGCTTTACCCTGAAGCAGTAGAAGAAGCACTATGTTTTGGCTGGATTGGCGGAATACTAAAAAAACCAGACAAAGAAAGCTATGCTGTTCGTTTTTCTCTCAGAAGAAAAAACAGCATTTGGAGTGAAAGCAACAAAAAAAGAGTGATTAAATTAATTAAAGAAAAAAAGATGACCCAGGCAGGAAAAAAATTAATTCCGGAAGAAGTGCTAAAAAAAACAAATTATGTATAAATTAGTGTTTTCTTTGTTGCCTTCTCTGAAAAACAAGGAATCTGTCCCTTTTTCTTTTTCTTCTAAATCCTGCTTTAGCAAAAACCTGATTATGAATTCCATAATACCTGTTAATTATTCTTTGGGTTTCTACTTTAATGTTTTCTTCTGTTACTGGAATTCCTTTTTCTTCCAGCCTTGATTCAACTATTGCCTTGTTTGGCTTGATTTCTGGAATTATTGCCTTGAATTCTTTTCCTTTTCTTTTGGAGAGAAGCTTTCCAAGCATGAAATCAAATACATGAACTTCTCCTTTGGCGACTCCTGCTTTTTTCAGTTCTTTTTGAAAAGCTTTGGCGTCTTTTTCTCCTCCAAACCCCTGAAAATTTCCTGCAACCAGAACAGGTTTTCCTTTTTCTGAAACATCAAAATTGAAATTTAATAATGCAATGCATTTTCCTTCTTTTTTTTTCAGTCTTAAACAAAAAGCACAGCCTTGTTCTGCAGAAACTGTTAAATCAAAACCATAACCTGCAATTTTTGTTTTATTTAATTCCCCTAAAACATCAGAAAACTTGTTAAGAATAAATCTTGTGTTTTCCCTTAATGCAAGCATTGTGTTTTTTTTGTGTCTGGCTAAAAATTTACCAAAAGAAGAAACCTGTTCTTGATTGGAAAGCAAAGAAACTAAATTGGCTGCACCAGCACTTCTTGCTGATTTGAACATTAATTCTGCATCATGCCTTAAAATAAACTTTTTTTTCCTGTCAGAAGCAGTGAACATAATTAACTTATCTAAAAAATTTGCCTGCTGGCTGGTGGCGCCTAAGCCCTCTAATTTTTGTTTGAATGATTTTACTGAAACAAATTTTGATTTAACCATAAACTAATTTGTTTTCTTTAACTTAAATAGTTTTCTGAACTGAAAAGCATTAAATTCTAGAAAAACGTTTTCTTTTTATGCTGCCAAGAAAAAAACCAATAAACCCAAGAGAAAAATTTAATCCTGAAATCCATTCAAACAGAAGAAAAAAACAATTAGGAATAATTGTCCCCACAAAAGGAAGAAGAGCGCCAAGGTTTGCATTAACCGGAAAAGAATTGGATAAATTAGACCCAAAAGATTATCCTGCCCCTTACAGATACGCCCCGAACACTAATCCGCATCATTTCGAATTTTTTGACCGGAGAAGACGCACAACCAAAAAACAGGAAAAAAAATAATTAAAATTAACGTATATTCAGACGCCGCATTGAGTTTTAATTATTGTTCCGTCTGCCCCGACAGTAAAAGCTTTTTCGTTTCCTTCAGAATCTTCTGCAAAAACCCCAAAAAACACATTATTTGATGTTACAGCTTTTGTTGCACTAAACTTAGATGCAATTGTATTAAGATAATTGTTTACATGAAAAACTGCTTTTTGTTCTGAGTCAATTACTGTGTTTCCTTGCAATAAAATTTGGTCAGGGCTTTGCTCACACCAGCATCTGTCAGTCATGCAAGCATAAAGCCCGCATATGTCTTCTTTGAATTCAGTGCATTCAGATGTTATCGGCGCTGACTGAATATCTTTAAAGTAAACTTGTTCTGGCTGAGGGCAGCCACTGAACATTAAAGCCAATACAACTAATCCAAAAACTATTTCTTTCATTTAATCACCTGCTTTTGGTTAATTGAAGTCCAAACAACTATTTATGTTTTACTATTGTCTGGGGGCGTAGAAATCCTTAGCAGTTTATAAATAATCTGATTTTTTGGAACGCCCCTTAAACAGACACAAAAAAGCCAATTGTTTTTATATTAAAAGCACAATAATTTAGTAATATGGGCAAAAGGGCAAAAGTCAGAAGATTGAAGAGAAGGAAAAAAATAAGAATGGCCCCAAAGCCTGTGGCAAACCCATTAGAATTAACTCCACAAGAATTTAATTCTTTCATTAAGTTCAGGCGCTTTCTTGCAAGAGAACTTAAGGCAATGGGAATAAAAACAAAACTCGATATTGATGTGGTGCAAGACCCTATTAAATGGAAAAAAAAATTAAGAAAATATGAATGGGCGTTAGATGCTTATAATACAGGAAAACTTGAAAACGGAGGCGGAGTAAATAAACCAACTGTCAGGAAACCAGGAAAACAGGCTATTAAATATGTTGTAGGGGTCTTGCCATCAAAAAAAAGAGATGTGATTCAGACATTGTTTCATGAAGCAGCCCATGCAGCAGCATTTGAATTAATGAGAAAACATGGGCTGATATTAATCAAATTTAACAAACAAACAGTGCCATATATTGCCAGCGAAGCAAGAACCGGTGCTGAAGCCTTGGCCATGAGCTTGGAAATGGAAAGATATTCAGATAAGCCCAGCCTCCAGAACGCTGTTTTGAAAGAATACACAAAAATATGCAGCAAATCCCCGGTATTTGAAGAGCACCGCTTGGGCCTCAAACTGGCAAAAGCAATTCTGGCAGTTGCCCCTTATTCACTTGCAGACAGAAGGCTGCTAAGGGAAAAAACAGCTGAATTCATAGTGAGCCACAAGGCATCTTTATTAGGCATATCTAATTTTGCTGATCAACTGGAAGCTAAAAAAGGAAAATCAATGTTAAAGGCATTAAGGAAACGCGCTGCCGTAAAAGCCAGTTAGGGTATTTATTCAATGACTGGCATTCTCCTACAAAAAAAAGATACTGTATTAATTCAGTCTGCCTTGACTTTAAGGAAAAATGATTTTCCTGTTTCAGCCATTAAAATATACCCTAAATCATATGAAAGCAAGCCAAACCAGACCAGCCAGATTCCTGAATACAATGCAATCAAAAAAGCAGTTAATTCAAGGATTGGCCTTAAGCCCATTACATCAGACAAAAATTTGTGTTTTATTTTTCCTTTGTCTACTATTTGAGTATTAATTAATTCTTCTGATACAGCAACCACAATAAACAAGGCCAAAAAATAATAATTAACTGACGCAATCCCCAAAAACAATACAAACAATATTGTTACTCCAAGACCTAAATAATGCCCTGTTGAATCAATTTTTCCTGCAATTAAAACTCCGGCAACTGTCGCAAGCCATAAAGTAGAAAGTTCAGGAGAAAAAGCAATAATTAATGCAATTAATATTCCATAGCCTGCGCCTGAAACCCACACAACATATTTTGGAAGTTTTACTCCGTGTTCTTCAATTAAATCAGTTAATTTGGTTAAAATTCCTGTAATAAAAGCAATGCCTAAAATCAAAATCATTTTTTGCCCCAAACTTCTTTTATTGTATGAAACAATAAAGGAAACAATATTGTTGCGTCTCCTTCAATATAAACTTGTTCTGCTTTTTTATTGATTTTTCCCCAGGAAATTCCTTCTTTTACTTTTGCTCCAGAAAGCGAACCATCTCCTTCAATTGCAGTTGAAACATAAACTGCATAATCTAATCCGTTCCTTAAAATGTTTGCGCCAATCAAATGATGTTTTGCGGTTCCCCCGCCTAAAATTATTCCAGCGGTTTTTTCTGCACCTAAAACCAGATCAGCTAATTCCTGCATGTCTGCAGTAACATCTATTCCAAACTCTTTGTTTCTTTGTTTAAATGAAAACAACTGCAATCCAAATGCTCCGTCGGTTATTGCAGGGCAAAAAACAGGAATATTATTTTTTGTTGCCCAATACAAAATTGAATTCTCGTCTTTTACTTTTTTTCCTAACTCAAAAATTAGTTCCCTAGGGGAAAGCAGTTTCTTTTTTTGTTTTTGTTTTTCAAGCATTTCGTCAAAAAAAGGAATCAACGTTTTTTCCAGCCAAATATACCTGTCATTTGGCACAAAAATGTTTCCAATCCTGTTAATTCCTTTTTTGTGTAATTCTAAATCATTCACTTCAAAGCTTCCAAGCAAAAAAGGTTTTTCTGTCTTCATTAAATCTTCTTCAATTGAACCAACAGAAGTTATTATTGCATCAACCATTTTGTGTTTTACCATAAAAGCAAATAATTCCCTTAAACCAGAAGAAACCATGTTTGAAGTAAAACTCAAAAAAATTGTTGCTTTTTCTTTTTTCATTTCCCTTAAAACTTCGGCTGCTTTTCCTAAATGGCTTGCCTGAAAACCGATTGATTTCATTGAATTAACTAATTCAGTTATTTTTTCTGAATCGGTTTTGCCTTTTATAACAGGCAATTCTTTTTCTTTTAATATCTTTTTTTCTGTTCTTTTTCCGGTTTTTTTCATTAAATCACTCTTTTTTCTTCCAAACAAGCACTTTCTTAAACACGTTTGCCGCAATCAGCGCAGTCTGTAAATTAACCTTATCTGAAGCGCATTCAACTAAGTCTAAACCAATTACTTTGCTTTTAGAACAGATTTCTTTAAGCAAAGAAAAAAATTCTTTTTGCTGCATTCCCAAAGGCTCTGGAGTTCCCACTTCAGGGCAAATGCTTGGGTCAAATACATCCAAGTCAACTGAAATGTAAACCTTGCCTTTAATTCCTTTTAATGATTCTTTTATTCTGAATTTTTTTGCAGTTTTTTCTTCTTCTTTACTAGAGCTTCTGCTTCCAAGCTGGATTAGTTCAATTCCTTTTTCTTCCAGCAATCTTTTTGCCCAAGTAATATGAGAAAATTTTTCGCCCATCCAGTTTTCCATTAAATCCCTGTGGGCATCAAAATGAATTACCGTAATTTTTTCTTTTCCTTTCAAAGCATTAATTATTCCTAAAGAAATCAAATGGTCTCCTCCAAGAAAAACAGGAAAAGCTTTTGGGTTAATTTCCTTGATTTCTTTTATTGTATCCTGAATTCTTTTTTCCGTCAGCTTCCAGTTTCCATAAACTATTTCTAAATCCCCTAAATCACAGAATTTAAATTTTTCAAAGACATTCTGTTTTGACTCAAAATCAAAACCGGGCAGGTTTTTTATTGCCTCTCGGATAAACAAAGGGCCAAATTTAACGCTTTTGCCTGTTTCAGTTGAATCCCAGGGAACTCCAAGCAAAACAATTTCTGCTTTTTTGGGTTCGTGCTCGAAAGGAAAAGTTTTTGTTGTATAAAGCATAAAATCACTCTGCAAGAAAACAATTAAAGCCTTAATTAAAAGCCTTGAAGGCAAATAAAACCGGAAAATTATACAAAGATTTCCTGTATTTAACCTTAAATCCTTTTGACTCCAAAAAAACAATCATTGAATGAAAGTTTTTTTGTTTTAAATCTATTTCATGACATTCCATTACAATCTGTTTGATTCTTTGAAAAAATTTTTCAGGAAGCGCATACAAAATGTTGTATTCTGCACCTTCAACATCAATTTTAAGCAAATCACATTCTTCAATCCTGTTTTCTTCAAAGATTTCCTTTAAATCTACTGAATTGACTTCAATAAAACTTCCTTTTCCAAAAATTGAATGCCCGCCTGAATTGTTTGAATTCAAAAAAATTTTTTCTTTTCCTTTTTTGGATGAAACAGCAAGATTAAATGTTTTAACTTTTTCTTCTAAACCATTGAGTTTAATGTTTTCTTCAAGTAATTCAAAGTTTTCAGGAACAGGTTCAAAAGAAAAAATTTTTCTTGCTTTTCCTGCAATAAAAACAGAAAAAATTCCAATCTGTGCGCCTATATCAAAAACAACAGAAGTCTTATTTAATTTGATTTGATCTGTAAAATATTCGTTTCCTAAAACAATTTCAACAAAAATATCCCTGTCTTTTGTTTTGCTTCGTGTAACATATTTTGTTCCGTTGCTCAGTTCATAAATTATTTTTCTTTTTTTATTTTTGTCATAAATATCGTAAAAATATTCTTTCCAGTTTTTTACACGCAAAACAACCTTTAATGCAAAAAAAACATTCCTTGCTTTTATTGCAAGAGTAACAAGGCATTGCCTGAAAAGCTGAAAAATAAACCTTAAAGGATTCATGCAAAAAAAAGGGACGAATTTGTTTAAATTTCTTCTGCTGTGTTTATTTTTTCTTCCAGCATTTTTAACTTGCTGAATTCCAGTTCAACTGTTTTTTTGTTCACAAAGGGCTTATGGTGCCTGAAACCCCCTCCAAAATTTTTTGGGATATGCATTAATTCATGTAAAAGCGTTTTTGTCTGTTCTCCTTCAGTTTGCTTGAAAAAAAGTTCCATTAATTCAATAACATAAAAAGGTTCTTGATTCATTCCTAACTGCATTGCTTTGCCTAAAGTGTGAATTCTTGCAACAACTCTTTTTGTTTTAGTTCCTTTAGAAATAATACAAGAAACCCTATTCAAAGGAACATGATTAAATCCAAGTTTATTAATTAATTCCCTTGCAGCAAGGGTGTATGTTTCGGAAAACTCATATTTCATTTTAACACACAAAATAATCAGTTATGTATAAGCTTTTGTTTGTTTTTTGTTGTTTTCTTAATTTACTTGAACTCAAGAATGTCTGCTTTTATCGCCAGCCTTTCTGTTACCTTTGCGCTTGCTAGTGTTCCGCCTAAAGAGTTTGTGTTTTCGCTTGCAAGAGAAACAAATAATTCTCCTTTATAGCCTGTGTTTCCTTTCTCCAGAAAAGTCCCGTGCATTGAAGTTACCTTAAAAGACTCATCAAAATGTCTTCTCTTGAAAACTCCGGCCCCGTAAATATTTATTTCCAAATCTTTTATTTTCCCTTCAACGCTTTTGATTGTTGCCCGCTGAACCTTATTTTCAGAAAAAGCCTGTTTTAAGCCTGCCAAAACCTCGTCTCCGTCCTCAAAAATTATTGAAATCATTTTTTTTGCTTCCATAAAACACCCTCAAACAAATTCTTCTATACAATAACTAATATAAAACGAAATAAAAAACGAATTGATTAGTCAACAGAAAAAGGCTTGAATATTGAGTTTCTTGCTTTGCTGCCAAGCAAACACACACATTATTTTTTATTAGGCAAAACACATATAATATTTTATGGAAACTGAATACAAGAAAATCTTGTCCCCGGAAGAAAAACGGTTTGCTGAAAGACTCAAAGAAGAGCTGATAATAGGCGGGTATTCTGAAAGAACAGTCATAATGTATTCTTGTTATGTTGGGGATTTCATGAATAAAATCCAAAAACCAGTTAATGAAACTGAAAGAGAAGACATAGTAAAATATCTTGTAATGAAAAGAGAAAAAGAAGGCTTATCAAATACTTCAATTTCTTTAGTTCATTCGTCATTAAAGTTTTTCTTTGAAACCGTACTGAAAAAAAAAATTCTTGACGAAATAAAGCTTCCCAAGAAAGAAAAAAAACTTCCGACTGTTTTAACTCCAAAAGAAGTAAAAGCATTAATTAAAGTATCAAAAGCCGGAAGAGACAAAACAATAATTGAATTTCTTTATTCAAGCGGGGTAAGAGTAAGTGAATGCGCTAAAATGAAAATTGCAAGCCTAGACTTAAATGAAGGAATTGCAAGAGTCAAAAGCGGAAAAGGGAAAAAAGACCGAATAATAATTCTCTCAAAAAAATGGATTCACAATCTGAAAAAATACTTAAAAAGAAAAAGAATTCAAAGCGAATATGTTTTCTCCAAAAAAAACGGCAAACCAATTACCCCGGATACTATTGAAAGGCTTGTAAAAAAAAATGCATTAAAAGCAGGAATCCAAAAAAAAGTGACTCCTCATTCGCTTAGGCATTCTTTTGCCACACACCTCCTTGAATCAGGAGAAAGCATAAGAAAAATACAGGAATTGCTTGGCCATAGCAATTTATCAACAACTCAAATCTACACTTTTGTTTCAACAGAAGAACTCAAAAAAGTTCAAAGCCCTTTAGATACCCTTTGAGGCCCGCCACTTCCACTAATAAACAAAAAAAATTTGTATAATAAAAAAATAAAACAAAAAATTCATTCAAATAATTGGAAAAAAACAAAAAATTATGTATATTTTGTGTTTTGTTGTTTCTTTCAACTCTCAAACATTCAACATCACAAAGGCAGTTATGTATATGTACGGTTTTTTTGGGGTTTTTCAGCAGAAATCCCTGAATTTTTTTAAAGATTGAGTTTTTAACCCAAAAGTTTATATATATAAATGAAGTTATTATTTAACAAGAAACAGAGGTGTTTTTTATGACAGTAAGATTATCTAAATTATTTGGAATGGACATATATACAGATAATGCGGAATACAAAGGAAAAGTTTTTGATTTGGTTGTCAATTTAGAAAAAGGCAGGGTCGAAACAATAACTACCGAGCCATTGAAAGTTAAATCAAAACAAGAAGCAAAAAAAATAATCAAAGAAAAAAGTGTGCCTTATAGAAATGTTAAATCAGCAAAAGACATATTAATAGTCAGAACCGGAAGAGCGCCAGAAGAAGATGAAGAAGAAAAGCCAGCACATCGCACATACCAGGCATCGCAAAGAAATTACAATTCCCCGCAGCCGCACTTTAGAAGAAGACTTTAATAAATATTTCTTTTTTTACCTTTGCAAACATTTATATTTAGTGATTACGTATATATATACATAAAAGAGTATTATTTACTATATATATTATTAGTGGAATTGAGGGGTCTGTGTGAAAGGATATTTTGTTCAATATAAATTTATTTTGCCTAAAGATATAAAGCACTCATCTTATACTTATCAAAAGCTTTTTAGAGCAATTTATGGTTATTCCCAGCAAGTTTCTAAATCAAATGGAAAAACCTATGTTTATCACAGACCAGGAATACTTTCAAACACACCTTTTATAAAACACGGAAAAAACTGTGTTGTGATCCCACAAGAAAAATTTTCAGAGCTGATAAGTTTTTTTAAGACAGGGAAAAACCCAAGCCACGCTTGGACCCTGAAAGGTGACTGGAAAGCAGTATACTATTTAAACGAAAAAGAAATAGAAGAATCTGACGTTAAAAGTTCTTTGGAAACCTTGCTTGACAGAACTTATATAGTTAACCCTTCCAAAGAACACGGTGCACTTTTATCTGAAATGGAACGTGCAAAAAAACACTTGACAGAAAAGAAAAACATTGACCAAGCCTTTTCACAGACTCTGTTAAATGAATCAAAGAAAATAATAGACACTTCGTGGTTTAAAGAAGTTCAAGGAAAATCAGATAAACTAAAATATTTTTATTCATTGTATGCTTTTATCAAAGGCCAATAACCTTGCTTCTTCTTCAGCTCTTTCTTTTATTTTTTCCTTAATTCTTATTATCAAGTCTTTTTTTCTCCACTTTCTTTTTCCGCCGGCACTTGTTGTTTCAAGTAACCCTACATCAACCAGAGTTTTTATGTAAGGATAAAGGCTCCTGTCATTTTTATACTCAATAGAAAATAGTTCTTGTATTCTTCTTTTTATTTCATCCATTGGCACCCACTCATCAAAACCAATCACTGAAAGAATGTGGTGTGCTTGGGTGTTTTCTAATGGATTAATGTAATCCCAAAAACTATAAATTTCTGAAACCACTGTTTTTTCTTCTTCTTCGTAAATGGTTTCTCCTGTTTTTTTTTCTTTTTGTTTAAAAACAGAAAAAATCCTTTGCAAAAGGCCATTAAACATATTTTTCATTATTATAATTACCTTAACAACTTAAAAACTTAACTGCGCTTACAAAAATTACCGGTAATTACTGCCTTTTTCGTTTTTTTGCAAGTAATTACGATTAAATTATCGGCCAATTAACCCGAATTTAGCTGTTTTTTTGTCAAAGTGAGCTTTACTGTGTTGTTTAGACAATTCAGAGGTTGTTTGATTTTTTCTTTTTTATTTCTTTTTTTGTCAAGTTGAGCCCGGCTTGGGGCTTTTTATTAGCCAAGTGAGTAGTGTTTTAGTTATTTGATTAAGAATTAGAGTGTGCTTTTTGTAAAAGTGATATTAGCGGGGGAAGGATTTGAACCTTCGACCTTCGGGTTATGAGCCCGACGGGCACTCCTGGCTGCCCTACCCCGCTGGTTTTTTTTCGATTTAATGTGATTTTTTTCCTTTATTTCGGTTTTTAAGCCATTTAGATTCTTTTTTTTAATTTTAACTTTTTTTTTAGTCTTTTTTGTTTGTTTTACTTGTTTTTTAGTGTTTTTTTTGTCTTTAATTTTATTTCTTTTATTGTCCTAGTTTTTGTGTTTTTTTGTTTATTTTGAAAGGGTTTTTAATGCATCTTCAATGAGTTCTAGTTGTTTTTTTATGTTTTTTACCCTTTTTTTGTTGTTTACTAATTCCATTTGTTTGCCGCACCCTGGGCATTTGAATTGATATTCTGCGGCCACTTCAAATGGCACGCTTTCACATATTTGTTTGCAGGAAAAAAACGCATAATCTGTTTCAAATTCAAGTTTTTTTTCTAGTTTCTTGATTTCTTCACTTTGTTGTTCTATTATGAGTTCTGCAATCCTTTTTTCCTTTATTTCCCAAGTGTATGAGAACCAGCCTGTTTTGTTATTCTTTTTTTTGTCATAACAAGCTATTCCTCTGTAATGTAGTCTGTTTAGAATGGTTCTTACTTCTGTTATCTTTAATCCTGTTTTTTCTGCAATCTCTTCATCGTTTATTCTGCCTTTTTTACTTTTGCATGCCTTTATTAGTGAAATAGCATCTTTTCCGCCTGTGGTGTTAATAAAGTCTCTTGCTATTTCATAAGATAGAATCTCTTTCTTTCCCATATATTCAGATTCATTGAATAATAATTTAAATCAATGTGATTTATTTTTTTTTGTTTTTTTTCCTTTTTTTTGCGGAATTATTTTTATTTGTCCTTTGCTAAATTTTTTGTTTAACTCTTTTCCTTCAAATAATTCGTGAAGAAAAACTGCCAGTGCGGCAATTTCTGAATGAGGCTGATTGCCTATAGAAATATTGTAGTCGCTTTTTTCGTAAACTTGCGGAGGCACTTTTTCTGCGCCAACAA
>JAHJUD010000017.1 GCA_018829335.1 Microcaldota archaeon
AACAAGCTGCGGAACAAACAAAGAATGCAAAAACGGAGAATGCATTACAAAAACAGTTACAGGCGATGATGGCAAAGAACCACAAAAACCAGAAGAAACAGACTTTACTCCATTCATTATTCTAATTATTCTAATAATTATAGCAGGAGCAGCATACTACTACTTTAAAATACAAAAACCAAAAAACAACTTAACCTACAAAAAATAGTTCTAATTTTGTAAAATCGGCGGGAGTTGCACCCGCAGAGCAGTGTTGGGAGACGGGACTTTTTTTTCCTAAAAAAAGAACCGACGACCGGACAATAACAATTAAATAGAACTAATTCTTTAGTATATTAATGAAAAAAATTGCATTAATTTTGTTGGTTTTAGCATTGGTTTTTAGTGGATGCACTTCTCTGTTAGGAAAACAAAATCCCTGGGGGGAAGTTAGTGAAAAAGATAAACCAATATACGAAATAGCAGAAAATAGTCCTGAAGGAAAACGCTTAACTATGCTAAAGGAAAACTATTCTAAAGATGATGAATGCACTAAAGAAAAATTTGTTGGTAAAATGAAACAATTGTATGCAAAATATCCTGATATGTTTCATATTTATGTTTCAAAAGAAAAAAATATTAATGATTTAAGTTTTAATTTTAATCAAGAAGAAATGCAGAGAATTAATGATTCTTTAAATGAACTTAAAGATTTTCATGTTGATTTTGAAAGAAAGATTAAAGAGATAGATGGAAAATTCTTGGTCAGTTATTATAAAACAGAAAAAGCAAATCTTTCTTCAAGTTTTGAATATGCTACAATTGAAGTTAATCCAATAGACAATTCATATAAAGTAATTAAAGATTCTTTTCCATTAGGCACTTATAGCGAAAAAGAAGTTGAAATGCGAGAAGATGCATTTGGATTAATGGGCGAATGTCTAGAAGCATGGGCAGCAGGAACAGCAAAAGTAGTTTTTGATCAAGAATATATAAACCAAATAAAAAATCCAAGAGCCTGCACTCAAACTGGAGGAAATCTGATAATAAAAGATTACTATTTCCAGTACAATCTTATAATGTTAACAATACAAAACACAACTGAAAACAATATAACAATAGAAAATATTACAAGTTATCCTACTCCTGCAACTTGGAGTTCACTTAATGAAGAACTTGAACCAAACCAAATAGGAAGGTTTGATTTAAAAGGCTCTTTTTCGAATCAAATAAAATCAGAACAACTAAATGAAGAGATAACAATTACTTACACCCAAAATGGACTAACAAAAACTGAGAAGGCAACCTGTAGTGGAATAGTATGAACAAAGAATTTCACTCCAAACTTCCAACCACAAACCACCAACAACTTAATAGCAAATCCGGGAGGCGGGAATCTGCCCTTTTTCTTTTCAAAAAAGAAAAAGTGCAAGTTGTCCAAAAAGAAAACACGCCGAGCGGAAGATAAATTTAATAACTTTACTTATTTTACTTATTTAAGGTGATTGAATGGTTAATATGACTATGGCAGTTCCAAAAGAACTTCATGACATTATGAAAAAACACTCTGAAATTAAGTGGACTGAAGTAGCAAGAAAAGCAATAGAAGAAAAAGCAAAAGAATTAGAAGAAGAAAAAAGGCAGTGGATGAAACATGCTCATACACATGCAATTAAAAGAGGCTGGAGCGAAGCACATGAACTATTCAAGTTTTGAACAAGGAGAAATAATTGTTGCTCCAATTCCTTTTTCAAGCCAGTTTTCAGCTAAAATAAGACCAGCACTTATAATCAGCAAAAAAGAATACAACAACAAAACAGAAGACATAATTGTATTAAAAATCACAAGCAAAGGAAAAGATTATCCTTTTGACATTGAATTAAAAGAAAAAGATTTAACTGACGGCAAACTAATGCATGAAAGTGCGATACAAGCAGACTTCCCTGTAGTGATAGAAAAAAGAAGTGTTACACAAAGCATTGGCAGAATTTCCAACCAAAAACTCAAAGAAGTAAAACAAAAAATAAAGGAATTATATGAACTCTGAAAACTCCAAACCTCATACTTCCAACAACACACTTTCTCCCAAATCTGGGAGGCGGGAATCTGCCTTTTAAAAAAAGGCAAGTTGCCAAAACGTGCGAGATAAACTCGCACTGCCTCAGAAAAAGGAACGACGACCACTATTGACAGTTATCACTGGAATAACTATCAGAAAACATTTGAGTAATAACCAAAAGTTATCACCGAAATATGTTTAAATACCTTTTGTGGTGATAACTTATTATGAGTCATTTAAGCACAAGAACAGTTAAAGGAAAAAAATACTTTTATCTTGAAGAATCATTCAAAGCTAAAGGAAAATGGAGAAAAGAAAGCATCTATTTGGGTCCAGAAAAACCTTTACAAAAAAAATTACTGGCTGCTTTTGAGAAACTGAAGGAAAAATGCAAAAACAAAAACCATCTTGTTTTAGTCCAGCCTTTCACAGAATTCATTTCAAATAAAACTGCTGCAAAATTGCATCAAGCTTCAGAAAGGAAAAAAACATTGCTTAAAAAACTTTCAAAAAAACAAAGAGAAGAATTCATTAAAAGAGAAAGGATAACATTCATAACAGAAAGCAATGCAATAGAAGGAAGCTCCTTAAAATACAGCGAAACAGAAAGAATCCTTTCACAAGAAAAAAAAATAAAAAAAGCAGAAAAAAAACACATTATTATAACAGGAATTAACAGAGAAGAACAGGAAGCACTGAACCTGAAAGCATGTCTGGATAGATACGACAAATACCTTAAAATAAATTCAAAAATTTCAGAAAAAATGATTTTGCAACTGCATTATATTTTATTAGAAAAAATTTCAGGTTATGAGAAATATCAAGGAATTTACAGGCCTGTTCAGGTTTACATAGTTGGCTCAACCCATAAATTTCCAATACCCCAGGAAGTTCCAAATTTGATGAAAAAACTGATAAAATGGTTTGAAGAAAATGAAAAACTTATTCATCCAACAGAATTAGCTGCAAAATTCCACACAAAATTCACTTCAATCCATCCTTTTGCAGACGGCAATGGAAGAATGGCAAGACTACTAATGAACTACATCCTGCAACAGAAAAATTTTCCTTTCACAAACATCCCGTTAAAGAGGCGACAGGCATATATGAAAACACAAGCAGCAGGAAATAAAGAAAACCACAAACCATTTACAAAATTCTTGGCAGAAGAAATAATAAAACAACACTCAAAAAAATGAACTTAAAACCTCTAACCACAAACCAAAAACCTTCCATAAGCAAATCCGGGAGGCGGGATTAAACCATTTTATTAGCTCAAAAACAATATGTTTAAATTCTGTAATTTACAGAATTAATGCATGGCAAGAATTTATGCAAAAACATTATCAAAAGAAGCAATAATTGAAATAAACAAACAATTTGACAAAGGAATAATCCGAAACGAAGGAGACTTAGACCATATTGTCTACAAAGTGGCAAACACAAGAGGAATAGACAGAAAAGCAGCCACTTTACTGATGGACATTGCAAGAAGGCACGCTTTTGCAGACGGAAACAAAAGAACAGCATTCCAGTCAATGACTGCTTTCCTCAAACTGAATGGAAAAGAATTAAAAGTTGGCGA
>JAHJUD010000146.1 GCA_018829335.1 Microcaldota archaeon
AATTTAGCTGATTTGTTTGTGTTTCCTTCTTTTTATGAAGGGTTTGGTTTTCCTGTGTTAGAGGCAATGAAATGCGGCTGCCCGGTTATAACTTCAAATGTTTCAAGTCTGCCGGAAGTTTCGGGAAACGCCGCAATACAGATTAACCCCAATGACATAAATCAATTAAGTCAAGAAATACAAAAGATTTTAACGAATAAAGAACTAAAGAAAAAAATGATTCAAAAAGGATTAAACCAAGCAAAGAAATTTAGTTGGAAAAAATGCGCTGAAAAAACTTTAAAAGTTTATGAGGAACTACTTTCTTAATAATGCAAAGAGTGTGTTTCCAAACCAAAAAGCATTCCTTTTTTGACCTAATAATTTTGACAAACGAATGGTTCCAAACGGGTTTGTGTGAATAGAAATAAACTTAAAGCCACTTTGTTTTAATAGGTTTTTTAAAGAAAAAGGATTGAATTCAAATAAATGAGTAGCATCCACAGGAACAGGTTTTTTTTCAATAAAATAAATTGCTTTAATGATAAAAGCCCATGTATTAGGAGTGGTTAATAATAATTGTCCTCCTGGGACAAGCGCGTCCCTTGCTTTTTTAATTAATAAAAGAGGATCATTTAAATGTTCAATAACTTGAATCATCACTATTTTATTGTATACCTCTTTTTCATTTAAATCATTTAAATTCATTAATTGAAAATCCAATTCAGGATATTTTTCCCTCGCACGGCATATTGCACTTTGGTTTAAATCAATTCCTTTTACTTCAGCTTTAAAATTTGAACTTAAAATATTACAAAAATCCCCTGTATTACAACCTAAATCAAGAATTTTATCTTCTTCTTTTACATTAAGTAACTTTATTACTTCATTGTATTCCCATTCTCTTCCTTTTTCGTGTTCCAAAGCATAGTTTACATCATAAAATTTTGAATAGTTTTTTATCAAAACACCTCTTATAAACTATCTATTTACTAGTACTTAATTTCTTCTTTGCTATTGCCCAAACATTGTAAGAAAAAAAAGGCTTTAGAAAAGGAACAATACACGGAACAAAAAATAAATATTTTATAAAAGATTTAAAATTTTTAATAGAAATCATTTCTGGGTAATCACTAGCCCAAACCTTTGAATTAAATCCAGCATTAATTAAATTCTTTTTTAACGAATTAGGCGTTTGTTCATTCACATGATAAATATTGTGCCTTTCATTTCTCAAATTTCTATTTATTTTTTCTTTAAATAATAGTTGATGAATAGGGTCTACTAAATCAAATACAAATTTCGAATAATATTTGTATCCTATATCATAATAATTTTTGTTCGGGGCAGTATGCACTATTAAACTTCCCCGGGGCTTAAGAACCCTATTAAATTCCTTTAAAAATCTTTCAACTTCTTCCTGAGTCAAATGTTCGATGACATCAACAAAAAAAATTACATCAAAAAAATTTTCTTTAAAAGGAAGTATGCTTTTATTTAACAGATTTAAAGAAATTCTGTTTCTAACAGTATTTGGAAGGAGTCTTATTGCCCCTTTAGCTATAGCTATGGCGTCTTTGGATAGGTCTATTCCATGACACTCCGCTCCATTTAAAGCAGAATTAATTAAAAGTTCTCCTCTGCCAAAACCGAAATCCAAAACCCTCATTTTTTCATTTATATTCCCTAATTTAAAAGAATGTTTAAGCCGAGGATCTAAATTTTTTCCTTTATATTTTTTCCAATATTCGAAACCTCCACAACCAGCCAAAAAATAATCTTTTGAGTACAGTTCTGAAATATTTGTGTTTTTCATAAAAAAACTATATTAACTTACTTTTTAATAAAGAAAGGTCATTTAATTTAAATTCTTTAAAAAAATAAAGAATTAACAAATAAAACAAAATTAAGAAAATATATTTAGGCAATAAAAAAACAGAAGATGCTGGAAATAAAAAAGAAATAAAAAACACTAAAACTCCTGAAAAGATTATTTTAAAAGTTGAGTCCAGAACGAAAATTTTTCCAATTAATTTGTAAGAATAACCTGTAATCAATAAAAAAACAAAAAACATTGAAAGTGTAGATGCGACTGCAGCTCCAATCAAACCATAACTTGGAATTAAAACAATACTTAAAAAAAAATTACATATAAACGCCACAATAATAAATAAAAGAGGCATTCGGGAATTGCCATAAGCTATAACCACTGAAGAAAAGAGAAGAAACAAGGAAAAAAAAGCTTTGCCAAAAACCAGAATCGATAATGCTGCAGAACCCTCTGCTAAACTGGAAGAGAAAAGTAAAGAAATAAGTTCTTCAGAAGTAGACGAAATTAAAACAACTAAAGGAACTACTGCTATAAGACAAAATTTATTAAATTTTCTTAAAAATTGAACTAAATTTTCTTTATTTCCTTTAGAAGAAAGAGACGAAACAGTTGGAAAAAGAACTGAAGATATTGATAAAATTAAAATATAGGGGAGTTTACTTATAATAGATGCTGCTGTATAATAACCTGTAAAAAGATCAGCAACTCCCTTATCAGATAGCGCTTTAACAAAAAAGATATCCGCAGACATCAAAAAAACCATTAAAAGTGAAAATACCATTAATGGCCAAGAAAAATCAAACAATTTCTTTAAGCTAAAAGAAACTAAAACAGGTTTTTTTCTAAAATAAATAAATAAAAATATTAAGCAGGGTAAATAAGCGAACAAGATGCCATAGATTACCCCAAAAACCGAAAAACCTAAAAAGATGAATAAAAAAACAAGTATTAATTTAAATAAAGTCAATGAAATTGCAGTAATCGACTGCCATTTAAACAATTTAAGTCCATTAAAATAATTTTGGTATACTACAAAAAATGCATGAAAAAATAATATTAATGCAGTTAATTGAATATATGGAATTAAATTCAAATCTCCTAAAAGAAATGCAATAAAATCAGAAAAAAACAAATAAAAAACAAATATAATTAAAGAAATTGAAAAAAACGCAAGCAGTGATTTTCTTTTTACATCTTCTGCGTCAAAACCTTCTGAAATAAATTTTGAAACGCCACCGCCAAAACCATCAAATATTGCTGTATTAACTGCAATAAAAGAAAGAATTAACCCATAAAGCCCAAATTCGATCGGATTTAATATTTTCCCCAAACCAAAAGAAATAATAAGAGAAACAATTGCAACCATTACATTTGCTAGGATAATATAAAATATTCCTCTTGCAAAAACAGTACTCATGCAATTAATAATACAAAAATATAATTTAAAAGAAGCAGTATTAAATTTATCTGAGAAAAAAATAATAGATACTATGATTAAAATAAAAAAAAGAAGTATTGGAATCAGTTATGCTTGCAGCAAGAAAAGTTTATCCAAACGAATGACCCCCAATAAACCTAAAAAAAATAATTCAAATATTCATTCTTTCATCTGAATTTTTTTCTTTAAGTTTACATGTTTGTAGTAATTATCACAACAATACATTTCTCTCAAAAACATTCATGCAAAAGATTTTATCTTTATCCCCTATATCTTTCTTTAGGCAATGATGAGTCCATCCTTGCAAAAACTCATTGATAAGAATGCATAATAAAATAGGATTAAAAGGAAAATTGAAAAGAAAGCTGAGAATAGCATATCATTCAATGATAAATCCAACTTTTAAATATGAAGAAAAAGAATTGAAATACTGTCTTCAAGACTATAACAGAGCATGGAATAATGAAAGAACTGTTGAAATTCCAATAATTCAAGAGTATTTAAAGGAAAAAAAAGACGTTTTAGAAATTGGTAACGTACTGCAACATTACCAAAAAATTTCCCATACAGTATTAGATAAATATGAAAAAGGAAAAGAAATCATAAATCAAGATGCACAAAATTATTCAACACCTAAAAGATTCGACATAATAATATCTATTTCGACATTTGAACATATAGGGCATGACGAAAAATTAAGACCACAGAGAAAAAAAAATTATTTTAAATTAGAAAAAGTAATTAATAACTTGAAAATATTACTCAAAGAAGGAGGGGGGATAATAGCAACAATACCAATTGGATATAACAAAGTATTAGACAAAGAAATCGATAGAAAAAAATACAAAATAATTGCTTGCATGAAAAGAAAGAATTTTTTTAATGATTGGGAAGAAACAACTTGGAAAAAAGCAAAGAATGTTAAATATGCAGAGCCTTTTGATAACGCAAATGCAATTGTAATAATAAAAATTCCTTGAAAGTCTTTTCAACAATGCCAAAAGAGTGGCTCACAGAGTTATTATATATGCACAAAATAAAAAAAATTGTATTGCAGTCAATCTGCATAGCAGCGCAGAGGGTTTACCCAAACGAATTTATTTCAATGCTGGGAAAAAATGAAAAAGAAGAAGTATTTGAGCTGGTGATGCTTCCGGCAGTATATGGAAGGAATTTTTCTTCAATCAGAACTGATTTGATTCCGTTTGACAAAAACATTGTGGGAACAATTCATTCACATCCAAGCAAAAACAATAATCCTTCTTCGGCAGACTTAAATGTGTTTTCAAGGCTGGGAAAAATACACTTAATAATTTGTTGGCCATTTAATTTAGAAGACATAAAAGCATTCAACGAACAAGGAAAAAAAATAGAATTAGAGGTAGTTAAATGAAGCCATTAACATTAATAATAATGGACGGATGGGGAAAAAGCAAACAAAAAAAAGGAAACGCAATATACCTGGCAAAACCACAAAATTATCTGCACTATTTGAAAGAATATCCTAATACGGAATTAAAATGTTCAGGAAAAAGTGTAGGCCTGCCTGAAGGCAGCCAAGGCAATTCAGAAGTAGGGCACTTACATATAGGTGCAGGAAGAATTGTAATGCAGCCTTTAATGATGATAAACAACGCAATACAAAATAAAAGCTTTTACAAAAATCAGGTTCTGCTTAAAGCAATGAAAAAAGCAAAACAAAAAAACAAAAAAATCCATTTAATAGGCTTATTATCAGATGAAGGAGTGCATGCAACAACAGGACATTTATATGCGTTAATGAAGATGGCAAAAAAAATCAAGGCAAAAAAAGTCTTTATTCACTGCTTTTTAGACGGAAGAGACGTGCCGGAAAAAAGCGCAGGAAAATACTTAAAGGAACTGGAAAAAGAAATCAAAAAAATAAGAATAGGAGAGATTGCAAGCATTGTAGGAAGATATTACTCAATGGACAGAGACAATAACTGGAACAGGACAAAAAAGGCAATAGATTTATTGGTTAAAGGAAAAGGAGTAAAAGAAAAAAATGCAGTGAAAGCAGTTGAAAATGCTTATAAAAGAGGAGATAAAACAGACTATTATGTTAAGCCAATTAGTTTAGTTGACGAAAAAAAAGAAAGCAAAGGATTAATTGAAGAAAACGATTCAGTGATTTTCTTTAATTTTAGGTCAGACAGAAGCAGGCAGTTGACTAAGTGTTTTACTCAAGGAAAATTTGGGGCACCAAAAGTAAATTTTGTCTGCATGACAAGATATGATAAAAAAATTAAAGCCGGAATTGCATTTGAACAAAAAAAAGTGAAAAACAATTTAGGCCAAGTGATTGCAGAAAATAATTTAAGCCAGTTAAGGATTGCAGAAACAGAAAAATATGCGCATGTAACCTTTTTTTTGAACAGCCAAATAGAAAAGCCAAATAAAAGAGAAAAAAGAATTCTTGTTAATTCCCCTAAAGTGCCTTCATATGATTTAAAACCAGAAATGAGCGCATTAAAAGTAAAAGAAAAATTAGTGCAGGAAATACGAAAAGAAAAATTTGATGTAATAATAGTTAATTTTGCCAACCCTGATTTGGTTGGGCATTCAGGAAAACTAAATGCTGTAATCAAAGCAGTAAAAACAGTTGATTTTTGTGTAGGAGAAATTGCAGGAGAAATCCTGAAAAAAAAAGGAACTGTTTTGGTTATGGCAGACCACGGGAATGCAGAACAAATGTTTTATCCAAACGGAGAAAAATGCCCTGCCCACACATTAAATAAAGTGCCTTTTATTATGATTTCAGAAAACAAAAAATTAAAGGAAAAAAAGCTTAAGAAAGGCGAATTAATTGATGTTGCACCGACAATGCTTAAAATTTTAGGCATAAAAAAACCAAAAGAAATGACAGGAAAAAGTTTATTATAAGAAAACAGCAAATAAACTGCTTCAGCAAGCTTTGGAAAATTTTATATATTGTTAAACTATTATAATTACTGATGCAAAAAAAAGGACAAATAAGTTTAGACTTAATGCTTACAGTAATAGTGGTTTTGCTTTTAGGAACTGCTTTTCTTACCTTCAGGGATGAATTTATTGCATCTGAAAGAACAACAGGAATTAGAGCGCAGGAAACCAATATTGCAAATGACCTGCTTGCATTAATTAATCAGGCAAAAATGCTGGATGAAAACCAGGACAGTAATTTTTTTGTAAACTATAAGGTTCCATTCTTGTTTGAACCAAACAAAAGAGGAGGACAAGACTGCAATATAATGATTAAAAGAACTAATCCAACTTTTATTGAAATCAGCTATTACACAGAAGACTTGAATGCAGTTATAGTAATAAGAGATATTAATTTC
>JAHJUD010000018.1 GCA_018829335.1 Microcaldota archaeon
GGAATTCCTGTTTACAAAGTAATTGATTTTTTTGAGTCAAAAAACATCCCTACTTTTCCTTTGTTTATTCTGCTTATTTTAGTGGTTTTGGCAGGAATAATTTTCCTTTTAGTCCCTGCAGTTACAGGAACACAAACAATAGACTTTACGCTTAATGTAACAGACGGAACAAACCCAGTTAAAGGCGCAAGCATTGCATACCAAAGCGGAAAAGAAAATTTAACTCTAACAACTAACTCTGAAGGAAAAGCAGTATTAAAAGTAGAAGAAAAAGAATTCACTGTAATTGTAACAAAAAACGGTTTCAAAAAAGCAACAAAAAGCTTTAATGCAAAAAAAGTAAAAGAAGGAACAGTTGAATTAGAAAAAGCAGTGTTAAATCCAATTACAGTGCAATTGCTTGGAAAAGGAAATGATTTATTAACAGAAGAAATCACTGTAAGTTTTACTTGTTCTGAAAACAGTGACTGGAGTGAAACAGTAACTTTTTACACAGGCAAAACAACATTAAATGATGTTCCGGCAGACTGCGGAAAAATTCTGGCTGAACCAATAGGAAAAGACTGTGATTCAAGCTGTGACTTTGATGCAGATTCAGCTTTAATAAAAATTTATTTGTCAGAAGAAATAACAGAAAAAGGAAAAATATTTTTTACTGTAATGGATGAAGCAGGAAATTATTTACAGGGAATAAAAGTAATGGCAATACTTCAAGGAAATTATTCAGCAGAAGCTTACTGCAATACATTTAATGGTTCATGCGATATTGAAATTCCTTTTGGCACTTATTATATTAGAGCAACAGATTCAAGCGGAGAATTCAAAGACTATGATTCAAGAGATTATACTACAACAATAACAATTAATTCATCAAACCAAAACAAGAATTTTGATGAAATAATATTAGAAAAAGGAGTAATAGGAGAAATAAAAATCAGAGTTAAAGACGAGGAAGCAAACCCAATAGAAAACGCTTTAGTTAAATTATCCAAAGACTCAACAGAAATAAACCAGCAAAGAACAAACAGTTCAGGAGAAGCAGTATTCAATGTAGCAGAAGTAATTGACTATACTGCTTCAGTTACTCACGCAGATTATTTGAATTCAGATGTAAAAACATTAAGACCGCAAACAGACTTCTATGAATTTGTCTTAAAAGAAGCAACAGTAAACAACACAAAAGGAATAATTGTTTTAGTAGTGGATGAAAAAGGAAATCCGGTTGAAAACACTAAAGTGTTTTTGAAAGACATTCAAGGAAATGTTGTGGGCCAAGAAAAAGTAACAGGAATGGAAGGAAAAGCAGTCTTTGAAAGACTAGAAGAAGGAAAATATGTTATAAGAGCAGAAAAAATAGGTTTTGAAGGAAAAGATTCAAGAGTAATTGAAGTAAAAGAAAAAGAACCGCAAGAAGTTACAATCACATTAAATATCGGCCAAGGAATACTTGATGTATTAGTGGTAGACAAAGAAAAACAGCCAATACAGTCAGCAACAATTAAAGTAATAGATTATTTTACAGGAAAAGAAATGTTTGTTGATGTAACAAACACTGAAGGCAAAAAAAGCTTTACAATTAGAGCAGACAAAAAAGTTTACTTGGAAGTAACTGAAAGCACTCATGCAAAATACACTAGCGTTCCAATCCAGATGTTTGCAGGAACAGAAGAAAAAACAATTTCAATGGAAGATTCAATTTCAGCTTTTGGAGTAAAATTAGAAGAATTAAGCTTGCAGGGAATGACAGTAGAAAATGACACATTATCTGAAGGCCAAACATACAAGGCAAAATTCAAATTAATGATTCCAAAAGGAACAGTATCAAATAATGCAGGAATTCATATTAGAACAGGAAATGACGAAAAAAACCAGAACAACATAATGGAAAAAGACGACTTATATATTAAAGAAATTACTGCATCAAATGCAAAAATAATCAAAGGAACAACATTTAACCCAAATAATGGCTATTCAGTTGACTCAATGCATTTGACTACAGGAAACGCCAAATGGGCTAATGTTAAATTCAGTTCAGTAAGAGAAGGGGTATATGAAATAGAAGCAGTAATTCAGGTAAGAGAAACATTAAATGGAAGCGCAATGGAAATAGCTTTCAGGGGATGGGTTGAATCAGGAGGAATCCAAAGAGACCCATATGATGCAGACCTAAAAGAAGCAGTTGAAATTTCCGGAGTAAAACAGGAATTATATGCTGAAGCAAAACACAAGCCTTTAGGAATTGGCGCTTCAAGCTTATGCGAAGAAAGTTTTTGTTACAGTTTTAAGGTAAGGGACTTGCAGAATGCAACAACAACAAATATTGTAGATGAATTTCCAGCAGAAATTTCAAGCAATTATGAAATAGAATTCAGTTTCATCAACTTAAACCAGAAAACTTATTCTAACAGTGAATTAATAGTTGAAGCAACAGGAATAAAATTAAACTCTTATGAAATAGAAGGAATAACAGGAGAAGAAGAAGAAATTTCAGTTGAAACAGGAAATATTACTGAAGGAAAAAAGATTTCAGGAAAAATAAATTTCACGACAAAAGATGAAGGCACAGACAGAATTGACTTCAGTTTGTATGGAGAAACAGCAAACTTTGGAAAAGAAAAAATATTATTTAAGCCTTTAAGGGCAGAAGTAAAAAACGCAAAAACAATGAATATTGTAACTGTGCCAAAAAATTTAGTGCCATTTATCACAAACAATTTATTGGTTAATATAACAGACGAAACAGGAAAAACAGTAAAAGATGCAGATATAAAAATAGAAAAAAACAGTGAATTTATTGGAACAGGAAAAACAGACTCAAAAGGAGTTTTTGCTTATACTTTTGAGCCAATGAATGCAGGAACAATAATAAAAATCACTGCAGAAAAAAGCGGTTTTAATACAGCAGAAAAAGAAATGACAGTAAGCAAAAACATAGTGGATATTATTCCTTCAAGCATAAGCGAAAGCTTTAATGCAAAAATCGGAGGAATAATTACAAGAGACCTTGTATTAAAAAACACTACAGAAATGCCTTTAACAATTCTTTCAGCTGAATTAACTGACTCATTTGAAGGAAAAATTGACGCAGAAATTCAAGGAATAGGAAAAGAAATAATTATTGCAAACGAAGAACAACTGCTTGTTTCATTGAGTTTAACAGAAAAAGGAAAAAACATTAATGAATTAACTTCATTAAAAGGAGAAATAATAATTGTATTTGAAAACACTGAAGCAGGAAAACAATGGACTGCAAGTATTCCATTAAATATTACAATAGGATTAGGCGGAGAAGTTGATTCAACTGACTGCTTTAATTTAAGCCCGACAACATGGGGAATAATAACAGGACAAGAAAAAAAAACAACAAAACTGGTTTTAACTAATTCATGCACAGTTAACGGAGAAGCAATTGCATTAAAAGATATAAAAGCAAGAATTGTATGGAAAGAAAACGCAATAGGAAGCTTTGATTTAAGTTCAGATATTGAAGAATCAACAACACAAAGGCTTTCAAATAATTATAAAGTAATTTCAGAGAACTTCAACCAGCACACAGGAGAAGAAGAAAATTTATCATTAATTTTTACTCCAGATGAAATTGAAAACGCAGCAGGAACAGCAACCATTTACATTGAAGCAGTTAACCCGACAGAAAAAGGAGAAGAAAAATTAAAGCAAAAAATTGAAGTAACTGTAAATATAAGTGAATTAACTTCCTGCATCAGGATAAGGCCTGCAACAAGCCAGCTAAGGATTCAGATGAATTACTATAACCAAGGCTGGGGGCAAACACAAAATTACTTTGGATACAATCCTCAATACCAAATGCCTTATACAATGAATCCAACTTATTTGAATTCAACCGGAATGCAGTTCCCGTTCCAGAATTACCCTTATGACCCAAATGCTTCAATCGGAAGCTTAAGAAACAATCCAAATGTTGTTTTCCCTAATTCAGTTTACAACCAGCAATGGCCAAGCACTTATATGAATGCACCTTATACTAACCCAACAGCATACAATAGTTCACTTAATAATGCCTGGAATTTTAATCCAACAGGAAAAGCATTAATTGACGTTGAAAACACCTGCCCTAATCCTGTCCAGATTGAAGTAGAAGCAGCACCAGAATTAGCTGTATCAGACAGCACTGTAGTATTGACTTCAGGAAACCATAAAGAAATTGAAGTAACTCCTTCAATGTTTATAGGGCAGTATCCTTTGACTATCAGAGCAAAACACAAGGATTCAACTGATGCACCAAAAGAAATAGCAAAATATAATGTATTAGTTGAATCAGAAGCAATGAGAAACTATTATGACTGCATCAGCTTAAGCACAAGAGTGTTTACATTCAATGGCTTAATAGTAAAGCCTGTTGAAGGCTCAGTATGGAATACATGCTATGATTTAGGAGTAATATTAACACAACAGTCAATTCCAAGGGATTTAAGCGGAACAAGCACAACAAACTTTAATTATCCAAGAGACCAAGGTTTGTCAAAAGAACAAAAACTTGAAAGCTCTGGAGTAATCAAATCAATTGAAGTAATACAGTTAGTTAATACCCCTGGAATAAACGGGAAAATCACACAAGAACTAAAATTCAGAATGAGAAAAAACAACGAATACTATACCCTAAAAGACAACAAACTTCCTGACAGCGAAAACCCATTAATTGAATTAGCAAACTTAAGGGTAAGGTTAACAGGCTTGTATTATAAAGTTGAATCAGAAGAAAGGCTGCCAATAACATTTTATGACAGAAGCGGAAGCCAGCAAATAATTCCATTTGACATAATAATAGAAGACTTGTTTGCATTATCAGAACAAGACTTTATTGATTTCGGAAACAAGGATTTAAGCCATCAGCAATGCGTAATACAAGATGCACTAGATTTCACTTCAAAAGCATTAGAAAACGGAACAAACCAAAACGGATGCTTTTTGAATGATATTTTTGTTGACAGAGTAAGCTCTGGAATTGACGCACAAAAAGTAATAGTAAAAAAAGGAGACAAAAAATACCATATGGATGGAAAATACTGCGGAGACACTGACAGAATAGTGGGAATAACAAACAGTGTTATAACAGACAAATCAGGAATAATACTGCATTTCGGAGTAGAAGACGGAGACAAAATAAAATTAGTGATAGACAAAAGAAATGCAGCTTATACCCCAAAAGAAATAAGCGGAACGCTTTTAGCAAGGCTTTCAAGAGTTAATCCACTGGAAACAAAAACTGTTTCAATTCCATTCAAAGTATGCTTTGAAGGAGGAGAATTAACAGACCAGGAAAAAACATGCAAAAACAAAGTTGAAGAAGAAACAAAAGGAATTTCAAAAGAAGAATTAATTCTTATAATAGAACAGACAATTAACAGGCTTTGCCCAGATTTAGGCGAAACAGGAAAAACCAGAATACAAAACGAGATTATTCCTGAAACAGGAGAAATAACAGCATGCAGTGACAGAGGATATACAGGAACAACAGCATTTACAGCTTACGGGTTTGACAAAATAAAGTTTGACTGGAGCTGGGATGCAATAACAAAAACAGGATGCGATACAGGAGAAACTTACTGTGATGCAACACAATTAGGAATAGAATTAGCAAGAAAAGCCGCAGAAATAAAAGAATTAGGAAAACAATTAGACCAGTCAGGCTGCAAAGGAGAATGCAAACCACAAAAAGCAGAAGAAGTATACAGGTTTGCAGTAAAAAAACAAGAAATAGTAGACAATACAGTGATAAGAAACCTTGGAGGAAATGATTTGGTTTTCTTTTTGGATAAAGACAATTCAGTAATTGAAGGAACAAAATTAGATTTAGGCCAAGGAGTAAAAGACAAAATACAAGAAATGAATGATTTAATCCAAGGAAACCTGCAGGCAAATGCACTAAATATTCTTGGCGGCAATTACATGGGGGAAATAATACAAGACATCAATAATTCAGGAAGAGCAAAAGACATTATAGGAGAAATTGAAACAAAAGACATGAATGCAGCAAGCAAAAATATTTTAACTCAATTAGGAGACGCGCAATACGCTGAACAAATAGACAACACAACAAAATACCTGATTACATTTACTGAATACATTAAATTCAGAGACCAGTTAATAACCTGCATTAATGCAGATTCAGCACACAATCCAAGTTCATGCAAAATACAAAAAATGATTTATCCTGCAGGTTATTCTTATCCTACCCCAGAATATGTAATAATTACCCCTGAATTCTTAAGAGACTTCCAGAACAACATTACATTCAAAATAGGAATAAGAAATATACAGAATATTTCAGAAGAAGACAAGCAGAAAGTAATAGAACAAGGACAGTTAATGTTAAGCCTGCCTGACGGAAAAAGCCTGAAAGAATTCTATGAAACAGAAATAGAATTCACTTCATACTTAAAATATGATGCAGCAACAAAAGACTTCAGAGAAGACTTCCAGGACACTTATGGAAGCAATGCAAGCAAAGTTGAATTCAATGACTGGGAATTCCAGCCAAAAAAAGACAATAAAACATTTGATTCAGGAACACATAAAATTACATTCAACTTTGACTGGGAAAACCCTGCAAACACTGAAATAACAATAACAAAAGAAGCAGACTTGCCATCAAAATACCAGGAAAACTATTTGTTTAGCGTGCCGTTTGACGGAAAAGTAGGAGCAGGCTCAAGCACAAGCAGAACATTATATGGAACAGGATATGGTTCAGATAATTCAGTGAATGACATTTACCTGACTGAAAGCATTGCATTAAAGAAAGGAAACTCTAACACAGGATTAAAACAGTTTAATTCAACAACAAAACCAGATAGTTTTGCTTCAGCAAGAAACGGAACAATTCTTTCAATGACAGGAGAAACATTTACTTTTACTCCATCAAAACCTTTAGGATTAAAAGCAGAATTAGCAACAGGAAAAACAGGAGTATTCTATGATTTAATTAAAACAGGAACAGAAAAAATAGGAATAGACCAGGAAAAAAACCTGAATTATTTGTTTAAATGGAATTCTTCAGCTGACAGCAAACAGTCAGAAGGCAATTTAAAGACTGGAACAGACTGCTCTGATTCAAGGTTCGGAATAATCTTTGGTTCAAATGCAGACAAAATACAAAAAGCATTAAGCTTTGTGCCTGTAAACTGGGCTTATGTTTTCCAGAAGCACTGCAATCAGGGAGTGACAATGACAGGATATGAATTCAATTTTGACAGCAAAGGAAAATTACAGGTAAATGCAACAGGCCTGCCTGGAACAGCAAAATTCACTTCAAATGTTGAATCAAACATTGAACAAAAAACAAGCATTGAAAAATGGATTTCAGACATTAAAACAGAAAATGTCTGCTTTACTTCAAGTTCAACTGAATTTGCATTAGAATGGAACAAAGAAAAATTAATGAATAAAATGGAGAATTAATTTTGTGAAAACGGTGAATTCATGGGAATAAAAGACTTATATTATTCAGCCGAAGACAAATACTATGAATTAATAGACAAAATAGACCAGCATATTCCAATACACAAAATAATTGAACCAATAGACAATATTGTGCCTTCATTCATGGTAGTAATAGCATTGATTTTGATTATAATTCTTGGATTGCTTTTTGTTTTATTAGGAAACGGTTTAGGGCCAGAAGCAGACTTAAGCTTTAAAATAATAAATGAAAAAGGCGAACCATTAAGCCAGATTACAATAAAGGTTTCATTTGATGAAAATACACAGGCACTTACAACAAATGCTTACGGCAAAACAACCAAAAAAATTAAAGTGCCATTGAATTCAATTGTAACATATGAAATAGAAGAAACAGGATATGAAAAAACAAAAAATTCATTCAAATTCACAGAAGAAGGAGAAAAAACAATTACATTAAAGTTAGCAGAAAAAGTTACTCCGGAAGGGACAAAAAAGACAATCAGATTATATTATGAAGGAACAAATGAACTGGTTACAGGAAAAACTTATACAGTATCTTTTTCCTGCAGTAATTCTTCTGCAACACCTCCGGCAACAATAACAATAACTAATGGAACAGGAGAAGTAACTGAACCAGCAGACTGTGGTTTATTGACTGCAACAATAAGAGGAGATTTCACTGAAACAATTGAAGCAGTATTATATGATTCAAGCAATGCAATTTACTTGGAAGGCTTACTCCAAAAAAATACTCTTACAGTAAGCGTTGAAGACATTGATGGAAATCCATTAAACGGAATAAAAGTAAACATTGACGCAATCTATGAAAACAATTCAAACCCTTCTTTTAAGGATAGTGGATACACAAGCTACTACGGTGAAGCAGAATTTGAATTAGAGGCAGGAACATACAAAATAACAGTGTTTGACGAAGAAGGAAATTATTACCAGAAAACACAAACAACTGAATTCAGTACAGACAAAACAATAAGCTTTACATTAGAAGAAGTTGATTTAACTGACCCTGAAACAGGAAGCCTGAAAATAACTGTAATAGATGCAGACACAGAAATAGTGCTGCCTGAAACAAAAGTCTCAATATATTATCCTGAAGGAGAAGTATTTGAAGAAAAAACAACAGACGAAAATGGAATGGTAATATTTTTTGTGCAGGATAACAGCTTATTGTATGACGCAGTATTAGACAACGAACAATATATAGTGAAAAGAGTAACAGAACTTTCAGCAGACAATCAAGCTTATACAATTGAAATGGAAAAATACACCGGAAACAATGCAGGAAAATTAAAGGTAAGGGCAGTGGTAATTGAAGGCGAAAGAATAAGGCCTGTAAGAAACGCAAGAATTGCATTATATGAAGTAAATGAATTCAACGAAGAAACACTTTCAGGAATAAGCGAAAAAATAACTGACGCAAACGGTTATGCTGAATTCACTAAACTAAAAAACAATACTTACAAGGCTTTTGCATACAAAGGAACAGCTTCAGGCTGGAGCGATGCACTAAAATACGATAAAAGACTGCAGGATGAAGTGGAATTAACTGCAACAATGATTATTCCAGACGGAACAATAAACCTGCAGGTATTTGACCAGGAAGGAAACCGGATACCTTTTGCAACAGTAACATTTTATGAAGACGGAACATTCCAAACCATTAAATCAGATAAAACAGACAACAATGGAAGCATTAGTTTTGTGACAAAAGCAGACAAACAAATAAATTTTGTTGTTCAGGCTCCGGATTTTCTGGATTACTACAGCAAAACTTATCCTGTTTTAGGAAACCAGACAATAGAAGAAAAAATCACAATGATTCCAGTAACAAGGCTTAAAACCCCTGAAATAAATTTTATTGGATTATTTAAAGGAAACGAAAAAGTATTAGATGAAACTTCCCTTGAATCAGGAGAAGAATACACAGTAAAACTGCAGTTTGCGGTTCCTGAAAACAAAAACTATGAAGAAGCAGGAGTGCATTTCAGAGTAGGAAACGACATTTACATGGAAAACGACTATTTGTTTATAAAAAAAGTCAATGCAGGAAAAGCAATTACAACAAAATACATAATGTTTGACAAAGACAATTTAAATGACACCAAAAAAAGCACTACAAAAGGAGACTCAAAATGGTTTAATTCAATTTGGCTGCTGCCAAAAGCAGGAGTATATGAAATTGAAGTATTAATTAAAGTAAAAGACAATGTTCCTTTAGGGCAGGAACTGAAATTAAGGTTCAGAGGCTATGGAAAAACCGGAGGAAAATATGACAGGGACCCAACAGATGTTTCAGTGACTTCAGCAACAGAATTATTAGCTGAAACAAAAGAAAAAACTTTTACTGTCGGAACAAACATTTTATGCTCTGAAGAATTCTGTTTTAGTGCAACAATATTAGATTTAAAAGAAGACATAATAAAAAATGTGACAAACGCTTACCCAACAAAAATACTGCAAAAATACGAGTTAAGCTTTGACATACTAAACAACGACAAAACACAAAAACATTACAATGCAAGAATCCAGTTAGAAAATTCCGATGAAATGCTTAATTTTTTGGATTACAAAATAAAGAATGCCGATGCATTGACAAGAACAGGAAATGCTAATGCGCCAGAAACTCCGTGGATTGATTTAGGAGACTTTGACCCAAACACTCATATTACAGGAAACACACAGTTTATTACACAGGAATCAAAGCCAGGAACAATAAAAATCACTATTGTTTCAAATCAGGAAATAGTATTTGAAAAAGAAATACAATTAGAAGTTGAAGCGCCAAAATTATTCAGAATGGAATTCGAGCCAAATCCTGTTCCGTCAAATACATCAAATTTAGTTGAATTCACAGTATACGATGAAGAAACAGGATTAGAAGTAGAAGACGCGCAAATAAAAGTTTTGGACAAATTCAGGGACTTGATTGCAGGGCCTGTTTTAACAGACAAAATAGGAAAAGCAACCCTTACAATTCCAGGGCAGGCGCCTGACACAGAATTAATTTTCAGAATAGAAAAACAAGAATTTGAAGTATTTGAGCAAAGAATAAGAATAGACGGAAACATAGTTGAAATTACGCCAGAACAAATAGGAATAACATTAAATACAAAAAAGCTGACAGAAGACACTTACCCACTAAAAATAAAGAATTTGCTTGAATATGACTTGGAGTTAACTTCACTTGAATTCACAGGAAACTTCAGAAGGCTTTTGGATGAAAGGGCAATGAATGCATGGATTTACACTAATTACACAAACATTGTTATTCCTGCAGGAATGACAAAAGAAATACAGGTAAAAGCAATTTTATCAAGTTATGGAATAGAAAGGCAGGAAAGAGACATGGTTGACCTGGAACTAGAATTTGAGTTCAGCAACGGAGAAGCAGTTTGGACAAAAACAATTCCTGCAAGGATTTCGATTGGAATAGGCGGAGAAGTAGATGACCCAAATTGTTTAACAGTTGAAAGAAAAGAATGGAAGACTTCAACTGAAGGACAAAAAGTAAAAATAGACTTTGGAATAACAAACTCATGCACAATAGACGGAAAACCAATAGAATTAAGGGATTTAGAAGCAAAAATTAACTGGACTTCAAACCATATAGGAACTTATACTTTAACTTTTGAAGGGCAGGATATTGAATTAAGGTCAGCATATTATAGAATGCTTTCAAGCATAATGCAGAACAGAAAATATAATGCAACCTTGGCTTTTGAGCCATTAGGCGGAGTAAACGGAGACGCAATAGCAGAAATAACTGTAAGGGCAAAAAACCAACTGGACGGAAAAGACGAATTCATTGAAGACAAAATTTCAACTGAAATAAAATCAGTTAATTTAGAGGACTGCATTAAAATTTCTCCAATAGAATTAAACATCAAAAAAGGAGAAACAGCAGTATTTGGAATTGAAACAACAGGATGCGGAAGCAATGTAAGTTTTACTCTGGATTCAGAAATAAAAACAAGCAATACTTCAATTACTTTAGGTTCACAAGAAAAAGGGCCAGACATAATAGTTGATTCAAGAGACGCATTCCCTGGAAGATATTTAATTAAAGTTGAAGCAAAAGGAATTTCTCTGGCAACAAAAGCATATATCCAGAATGTTTTTGTAACAGTATATGATGATGCATGCATTCAGTTAAGCAGATATGAATTTGATATTTATGATGATTCCGAAAACGAATTTGATGGTTATGATACAGCACAATTATACAATTACTGCAATGAAAGAGACCAAGACATTACAATAAACATGCAAGACTGGACTTTATCAATGAGAAAGTCTTTGCTTCCTGCAGTAATTGCATTTGGGGTAACTAAGGCACTAAAACCAAAAACCGTGCCAGATGCTGCTGGAGACGGTTCAGGAACAGGTTCAGGCGGAACAGATGGTTTGGGTACAGGAACAACAGGCACAAGCAACACAGGAACAAGCTCTGGAGGAACAAGTAATGGCGGAGGAAGCAATAATAATGATAAAGATAAAAAAGATGGCGATGGAGACGATAAAGATAGCGATGATTCTGAAGGCGGAGGAGGCATTATAGGAACAGTTGGTAAAGGCGCAAGCTGGGTTTGGAATAATACTTTTGGAAGATTATTCGGAGGCGGAGACAAAGATGATAGTGATGGAGATGATGACGGTGGAGACGATGATGACAGCGGAGATGGAGGAGGATATGTTGCCCCAAAAGAAACTCTTCCAACAACAGCATTTATCCCATTGCCTATAGTTGGAGAATTATCAAGCATGCTAGGATTAGATAATCTTCTTGGAAGCGTATTCGGGGGGGTTAATCCATTTGTGGCCTTTGGATTAGCTTTTGTTGGCGCAACATTATACAATTACTTTAGTGCTGACGCAATGGATATGCAAACAACAGTAGATGACATTACAATAGACAACATTAAATTAATTGAAGGAATAAAATACACTGAA
>JAHJUD010000147.1 GCA_018829335.1 Microcaldota archaeon
CCAAAATATTCCTGCCATAATCCTTCAGAAGAAAAAGAATTGCTTGCAGAAGAAGAAATAACTTTTGAGGTAACCTGTTATCTTATAGGAGAAGGAGACCTTATTTCTGTTCAGGTTAAAGACAAAAATTCAGGAACTGAACTCTTATCAGACATTGAATTAAGGAAAAAAGTAAATGATTCTTTTGAGTTTGTTGGAGTAAAAAAAGGCGTTTCTATTGCTTCTTTTGCTGTTGCAGACGATAACTCTGATTACATTGTATTGGTTTCAAGCACTAATTATCTTCCATATGAAGGAGAAAAAATCCTGCATAAAGGAGATTCTTTAACTATTGAATTAGTTAAAGCAACAGATAAAACAGCAGGAAAAGCAAGAATTAAAGTCTTTGACTCTGAAGGAAATACTGCTTCTTCTGGAAATGTTTATTTAAGGTACAGTGAAGGCCTATTAAAAGATTTAAGAACACCTTATTCTGGTTCAGTCGGCTTTAAAGGCGAAGCAGTATTAGATAAAGTCAAGCCTGGAATGTATTATGCTGAAGCTTTAACCAATATTCAGAAAGGCTTTTCAACCATAAATGAAGTTGATGCTAATGCAGTAACTGATTTCACTGTTAATATGGAGAAAACAAGAGGTTTAGTTGAATTAAAAGTAACAAAACTTGACAGCGCGGTTCAATTAAAGGATTTCCAAGTAATATTTTTTGAGGCTTTGACTGGAAAAGAAATTTCTGAATCAGAGTTTGTTTTTAATTCAAAAAACAATAATTATTCTTTTGATGCAGGAAACTATTATGCAATAATTTCCAAATCAGATTATCATTCAACTAAATCAAAAAACTTTTCTGTTATCTCAAACTCTAAGACAATAGTTAATATTGCTTTACCTAAAATTTCTGCTAAAGAAGCTTCAATTGATTTTTTAGGAGTCTATAAAGAAAACGGCTTAAAAGCAGGTGTTCTGGAATTAAATAAAGAGTATTCAGCTGACTTTATGCTTGCATTCAAGCCTGAAGCAAAACTTTTCTATCTTGATTTCTTGATTGGAACAGGAACAGAAAAATTAATGCAGAATGATTCAATTTTTATTTCAAAGTTTTCCAACGAGTTTTTTGATTTGGCTGAAATAAAAAAAACCACTTCTTTTACCGGAAACTATTCAACTGATTTTACATCAAATTTAACCCAGTCTGATGCAAAAGCAGTTCTTGTTTCATTTGATGACTTTGATTCAGAGGAATTCCAGGCAAGCGCTTTTGTAGTTTCAGTTAAATTCAAATTAAAAAACAGTATTTCAGATGCAGGCAATTTAATTTTGTTTTTCAAGGCTTTAGGTGTAGGCAATTCAACTGAATTGCCAGAATATTATCTTGACCCATTAGATTCAGGGAATTTCACTTCACTTGAATCCTATGTTTATGCCAAGCCAAAAACTCAAATGCTTTCTTTATGTGAAAGCGATTTCTGTTATTCTTATTCTGTTTCTTCTTCAGACAACAACAGTTCATGTAATGTAATAAAATACGGTTCTGTTTCAAGCGTTAAAATTGACTGTCCTTATACTCTTCATTCTTTTGTTTTGAATAATGACAGGAATTTCTCTAATTTGACTTTTTCTCTTGAAAACACTTCTCTTTCAGATGAACCATTAGATGCAGTTGAATTCAATAATTACACTATTAAAACAAAAACAGTCAACAAAACAGGAAATGCCCAATCAAGCAATAAAATAGAGGAAAACTTTGCTTTGAATTTAAAGGAATTAATTTATGCTGATGCAGGGTTTATTCCTGTAAGGCTTGTAAAAAATTTAAGCGGAAGAATTCCTGCAATTAAAACAAACCTTGAAAGCACTTCCCAGATAGATGAAAATTATTTTGAATTAAGGATTAGAAGTGATTCAAACCTTAATCTTTTTATTGACCCTCAGGAATTAGACCCTTTTACTGAAACAGTAATGATTGTTGATGTCATTGATTCAACAGGAACCCCTTTAGAATATGCTTCAGTTAAAATTGAAATAACTGATTCTGTTTCAGGAGAAAAAACAATTTTAGGCCCTAAAGATGCAGATGAATTCGGCGAAGTATACTTTGAAAACGACACAAAAATTCCAGGGCTTTACCCTAAATCAAAAATTAAAGTTATTGCAGAATTCGAGGATGCAACTGCTTCAAAAACAATAATTGTAAATGATGCAAACACTTTTTCTTTTTCTCCGAAAGAATTATTTTACGGCTTTTTTAATTCAGAAAAAACAATTAAATCAAATAACATTAATTTCTTTGATTTATCTGACGGAATAGCAGAACAAGAAATAACAGATTATTTTGTTGAATTTGCCTCTAACTCGCAGTTTTTTGACGAAAATTTCCTTCAAGGCTATTCTGGAAGGCGTTTCACTGATGAAGGAATCACAGCAAAATTCAATCTTTCTCTTGACACAGAAGAAACAATTGATTTGAATTCTTTTGTTTCAGTTGACGCAAACCTTTCCCTTAAAATCGCAATCGGAAACTATCTTTTTATTCAGGAAATTCCTTTTAGTGTTGCAATAAACCCTTTTTCTGATTACATTGGAGCATATTTCCCGCCTGAAGGAAAAGAAGTAAGCCAAGAAAACAAGGTTTTATCAGCAATTTTTTCTGACGAGAATTCTTCTGTTTCAAAGTTTGCTTTAAAAAGAAAAAAAGTCAATCCAAGTAACATAAAAGTGAATTCTGTTGAAATCCAGTCTGATTCAGTTTATCTGGATAAAACTTTAATGCAGCAATTGCTTGACCAATACAAAGGAAAAGAAATTCCTGCCAATAAAGGCCTTGAAGTTGATTTCACTGTTTTGTTAAGCCAGGCAGGAAAAAACATTTCAGAAAAACAATCAGCTGAAGGAGAAATAGTTTTTACAATTGAAATTGATTCAGTTAAAGGATTTCTGATTGTCCCTTTCACAATAGGAATTTTTTCTTCTGAAGAAGGCGCATTAAGTGTTATTCCTCCTGAATTAGATTATGCTTTTGTTAAAGGAGAAGCAACAACCCTTACAAAAACCTTGAACCTGAAAAGCGATGTAATTCCAATTAAAGTAAACAAAATGTTTTTTGATTTAAGCCAGGATTACTTAATTTTGCCAAACATTCAAACCCCAATTACTGCTGACTTAAATGGAACAGACATTCCATTAAAATTAACCTTGAATTCTGCCGGCAAAGCATTGCAGACAAGCAGGACAGTTCTTGGTTCTCTGGTAATAGAGTATTCTTTGGGAGAAAAAGATTTAATTCAGGAAATTCCTGTCAGTGTTTTAATTTCAGCCAAAGAAGTTGTAATTCTTCCTGAAGGCCTTGATTTAAGCACCTGCCTTGGAGAAGGCTCATTAAATGATTCAATTGGAAGCTTTTGGATCGGCTGTCATATTCCAGTTAAAGACACAAGAGAAAGAAAAACAGGAGAAGTTTATACTCCAATTGAATGCTCTGACCAAAAACCAAAAATAAAATTAAACTGGAAATTTAAGGATTTCCCTGTAAACGACCAAAACATCGACTCCTGCACTGTAACTGATGCAGAAAACTATGTTTATTGTGATGCCTCGCAGTTTTCAATGGAATTAGTCAACAGAATAATTGAATTCAAACAGCCTTATCCAGAAAAAGAAGGCACACTGGAATTTAAGGCCGTTTTGATTTCAGACAAGTATTCTCTTCAATTCTTTGAGGCTTTTGACCAGTGGGCAAAGAATGAAAACGGATTAGATACCCCGCTTTATTATGATCAAACAGAAACCCAAGACAATTATGGCATGGTAAGAAAATATTTTGCAGAGCCTAATGGAATACAGTTTAACTCAAGCAGAATCATTGATCCGCCAGGATTATATGATGTTAAAGTTGATATTTCAGTTGACAAGCTGGAAATCACTTTTACTTTAATTAAGTCTTCAGCCCAGCTTGAAGCAGAATCTGATTCAGTTGACAGTGCTTTTTATTATATTCCATTTGACGGCTTTCTTGGAGGAAGCAAGTTCAACAGATATAATTATGGTTCAAGCTTTGATGTAAAATCAAGCAACGGCAAATTCATTTTGAATGATTTTTTGAATGACAGTTATACAATTTTTTCTTCTCAAGCTTTAGGTGGTTTTGTTAATCCTTTAATTGTAACAGAATTCAAAGACTTTGATTCAATGAATAAAACAAAATTTAAGGGAACTTTAATGGAAGTTTCAGTTGATTCTTCTGCAAGCCAGGCAACAATGAATTTTTACCCAAGTTATGCTACCCCCTTAATCCTTGAAGCAGACTTAAACAAGACAGGCAATTCTTTTATTTATTATTCTGTTACAGACAAAGACGGAAAAAAATACAATGTTTCTTCAAGCCATTTAATTGAATGGATTGGAACAGGATTTAACTGCACTGACTTTTCAGGAAACGAAGCAGACGACATTTTCTTTATTGACTCTAAAGCTGATTCAACTGATGCTTTAAGAGTTTCTGATTATGATAATATATTCAAGTTAAGCTGGAATGCTTCAAAAACTGGAACAACTTTTTTCCGTTCAGTTGTATATTCTCCTGCAACCCCTTCATTGAATTACCTGAATTTAATTCCTTTCAATGGAACAGGCTTTACTTTAACCTTGCATCACAATGATGCTGTAACCAAAAGTGATTCTTCTGCTGTTCCTAACTGGATGGGGTTAAATGGAATTTCTGGTGTTGAATTCAATAACCATGACGATTATGCTGACTCTTTGAATAAAGTCTTTGATTTGATTGATTCAGGTTATGCCTGCACTAAAACTGAAGGAAACAAAACATACATTTTATGGAATGAACAAAAAATGTTTGAAGAATTAGGCCAGAC
>JAHJUD010000148.1 GCA_018829335.1 Microcaldota archaeon
TCAGAAAAATTATTGGAGGATTGAGACGCGAGTGCGGAGCACGCACACTCGAAACCATTGCAAGCATGCTCGCTACATGGAAACAACAAGGCAAACCCCTCTACTCAACACTCAAAAAACACCTAACCTGTTAGCACTTACTTTATTCTGTTAGCGCTAAATTTTCTTTTTCTTTTAACTTTATTTGCTTACTTTTAGTTAACATATTTTAAGTAAACTTGGAAGAATTTTCTGTAAGTGTCTTTGTATTTTCTTTGAATAAATCTTTCAAGGTTTTTAGTGTATCCTCTGAATGAATCTTCCATGCATTTAATGTATGCGTCTCTTTGTGTTTTTCTTATTATTAGCGGAGGATAACCATTGTTTACCAATATGGTGTTTATTAGGAATCTTCCTACTCTGCCGTTGCCGTCTTCAAATGGATGGATTCCAACAAATTTTGAGTGAAATACTGCCGCTGTTTGAAGCGGATGCATTTCTTGAATATTTTTATTGAACCATTGAATCAGTTCTTTCATTTCTTTTTGGACTTTTTCCGGCGGAGTGAATTCAAAATCAAGCCCTGGAATATAATTTGGGATTTGTTTGTAACCAGTTCTTTCATCAATGTCTTTCATCAACATTGAATGCATTTTAATTATGTCTTCTTCAGATACATTAAGTTTTTTCTTTAAAATTAAATCCATTACTTTTCTGCTGTTGCGTGTTTCATATATTTCCCTTAATTCCTTTCCTTTAATGCTTCTTTTTTCAAACATTACTATTGCAACATCTTTTAATGTAAGAGAATTTCCTTCAATTGCATTTGATTCATAAGTAAAATTAGCAATAAACCTGTCAAAAACATCCTTCCATTGATTTTTGCTGAATTTTTTAACTGTCCTCTGAAAATCAACCTTAATTTCCTCAATTTTCCTTAATTCTTCTTTATTGAAAACATAATCTGTTTTATATTTCTTTAACGCAAATTTAGTGAACAATTCTTTTTCTTTTTTAACAAAAAAATCAGCATGTTCTTCTTCAAGCTTTTTTAATGGCTTATTTTTATCAGAAATAATTTTTTCAATAGTACTGACTTTTCCGTCAGGCATTCTAATAGATTTAGACAAATAGAAATATTTTTTTCCATTAATTCTCTTTTCTTTAATTGAAACCATACAAATAGATTATACCTACAGATTTAAGAATATAACGAATTTGTAGGTATAAATGCTCCGACCGGAATTATTACTTTTTTATCTGTAAGCTTTTTTTCTGTGTTCAATTTTTGCAATTATTATTAAATTGCCTTTTTTTGAAAACACTATTCTGTGTTTTCCTGAGTGTTCACTTCGATAGTTTTTGAATACATTAGACAATGGCTTTGCAAGCATTGGGTTTACTGCAATCTTTTCAATTGATTTCAAAACCTGTTTTTGTGCTGGTTTGTCAAGTTTCTTTAACTGCCTTAAAGCTTTAGAAGAATACTCTATTTCACAAGCCATATTCACACACGCTCTAAAACCCTAATTCTTTTAGAACCTGCTTATGGGAAACAGTTTTGCCTTTATTATATTCTTTTTCTGCTTCGGCAATTGCCTTTAAGTCCTTTAACAATTCTGCGTCCTTAATCTTTTGTTCAATAGCCTGTCTTGCAACTTCACTCCACTTGAATTCTGAATGCTTTTTCATTTTATCATACAATTCTTCGGAAACTGCTAAAGTAACATTAGTCATAAACACCACCTATTTGTAATATGTGCATACACATATTTAAATATATTGATAAAAAATTAGAAAATGCGCTGGTCTGAAACACAATCAGTTGCAGCTCTATCGAGCGAAGCGAAGATAGTGCCCCTTTTGTTACACCTTTTAAGAAAAGGTGTGCTCCGACCGAGAACATAATCAGTTGTTCGAAGCTCTGTCAGTTATTCACTCTTTTAATATTCTAATAATACTAAATAATGCCATTAATGATATAAAAGATTTATTTGAAATTTTGGATTAATAACATGTCAACCAACACTAATGCAATCATTGCTTCGCCTACTGGAACAGCTCTTGGAGCAATGCATGAATCATGTCTTCCTTGTATTTCAATTGATTTCTCGTTTCCATTCAAATCAACAGTTCGCTGAATTTTTTTAATTGAAGAGACTGGCTTTACAACAAATTTCACAATTATTTCTTCGCCATTACTTATTCCTCCTAAAATTCCTCCTGCATTATTTGTTTTAAATTTAATTTCTTGTTGTTTTTTGTCAAAAAACATTTCATCATTGTTCTGCAAGCCTTTTAAATTTACGGCTTCAAATCCTATTCCTATTTCAACTCCTTTAACTGAAGGAATGCTCATTAAAGCATGAGAAATTACTGCATCTAATTTATCAAAAACAGGTTCTCCAAATCCTATAGGAGTTCCAGTTACTTTTATTTCAATTATGCCGCCTAAAGAATCGCCTTCTTTTTTGGCTTTTAATATAATTTTTTCCATTTCTTTTGCAGCATTTTTATCAGCACATCTAATACTGTTTTTTTCTATTTCATTAACATCAAATTTTTTTGCTTTTACATTATAAACCTGAATTACATGCCCTGTAATTTTTATTCCTTTTTTTGAAAGAATTTTCTTTGCAATTGCCCCTGCGGCTACCCTTGCAACAGTTTCTCTTGCAGAAGCTCTTCCGCCTCCCCTGAAATCTCTGATTCCAAATTTCTTAAAGAAAGTGTAATCAGCATGCCCTGGTCTGAACAAATCTTTTATTTTTTCGTATTCACTTGAATCTGTGTCCGTATTCTTTATAACCAGCGCAATTGGAGTTCCAGTGGTTTTTCCTTTAAATATTCCTGACAAAATTTCAACTTTATCATTTTCTTTTCTTTCAGTTGCAATTTTACTTTGCCCTGGTTTTCTTCTGTTAAGCTCTGCCTGAATATCTTTTTCAGTAATTTCTAAATTAGATGGGCATCCATCGATAACTACTCCTATTGCTTTTCCATGGCTTTCACCAAATGTTGTTATTTTGAATAGTTTTCCAAAACTGTTTCCAACCATTTTAATCACCTTTAATTGTTTTTATAATTACTGCAATTGCTTTTTCTAACTCTTCTTGAGGAATAGAGTAAGATATGCGAATTGCATTCTTATTATTCCCAAATATTTTATTTGGCATAATCAAAACACCATTTCTTTTTAGTTTATTGAAAATGTTATTTGAATTCTTTTTAGTGAAAATATATATGTAAAATGTCCCTTCAGGAAAAATGAAATCTATGTTGTTTTCCTGTAAAGTTTTAATCACAAACTTTCGTTTATTGTTAAGTTCACTTAAATCCGGAAAGTTTTTGCACTTCTTAAGTAATTTTATTCCAATGTTTTGAGAAATGCTGGAAGTGCAAGAAACATTACACAAATGGATTTTAAGTGCAGGATTTATTAAGTCTTCTGGTCCTGTCATAAAGCCCAGTCTCAAAGAAGGCATACTAAAAGTTTTTGAGAAACTGTTAACTATAATAACATCAGAAGAAAATCTTGCAGGGCTTATGTGCTTTTTTCCTTCATAAACAAATTTTTCATAGACTTCATCTGATATTAAAATTAAAGAATGTTTTTCAGTAATTTCAACAAGTTCTTTAATCTCTTCTTTATTGAAAACAGTTCCTGTTGGATTGTGCGGAGAATTCAACAGAATTACTTTTGATTTATTTGAAATTGTTTTCTCAAGCAGCTCAAAATCCGGCCTGTTTTTTTGAAAAGGTATTTTTTTAACTTTACAATTATTCAGTAAAGGCACCATATTGTACTTGCTGTAATACGGTGAAAAAAGCAGTAATTCAGAGCCCTGTTTAAGATGTGCTAATAGCAAATCAAATATGGCTTCTATAGCACCATTTGTGATTACTGTTTTTTCGGCTTTTATTTTGTTTTCAGTTTTAAGCTTTTTTTGGATAAGTTTTCTTAACTCTGGAATGCCTTCTGGAGAAGAATAATTCTGGCTTAAACTGAAATTCTTTGCTAAGCTTTCTGTGACAGTTTCAGGAAGTTTTAGGTTTGGTTCACCTACTGCCATATTTATTATTTGCTTTTTTTCAGCAAGTAATGCAATTTCAGCCAAAAAAGAAAAACTATCTTTTTTCATTTAATTCACCATTAATTTTTGTTAATTTTTTGATTAAATTTTCTTTTGATTTTCCAAAACCAATAATTCCAATTTCTTTCATAATTTCACTTAAACTTTAAATTCCATTCCTTTTGGGTAAGAGCCAAGAACATTAATTGAAATACACTGTTTTTTCATTTCCTGTAATGCTTTTGCAACTTTTGTTTCGTCTTTATGTCCTTCAAAGTCTGTCCAAAACAAATATTCTCCTATATTATTCTTGTCTGGTATTAACTCAATTTTTGTTATATTTATTTTTGCTTTAGCTAAAGGCTTTAATGCATTAAATAATGCTGTTGGCTTGTGTTTTACTCTAAAAAATACAGTTGTTTTATCATTTCCTGTTTTGCTGCATTTTTTATTTCCAATAACCACAAACCGTGTTTTGTTTGTTTTAATGTCTTGAATGTCTTTTTTTAAGATTTTTAAGTTATGGATTTTTGCAACTTTTTTTGAAGCAATCAACACAGCATTTTTCTTTTGCTTTATTTTTTTTACTGCTCCTGCACCATCAAACCATGCTATTAATTCAGCTTTTTTTAAATTTTCCAGAAAATTCTGGCACTGCCTTAATGTTTCAGGATGAGCAAAAACCTGTTTTATTTCATTTATTTTTTGTCCTTTTTTTCCAATAAGTGTATGGCTTACTCTAATGATTGCTTCACCGCAAATATTTGTTTTTAAAGAAACAATTAAGTCTGTTGTTTCTCTTATTCTGCCGGTTATAGTATTTTCAACAGGAATTATTCCAATAACTGCTTTTTTGCATTTAATTTTTTCAAATACTTTTCTGAAACTCCTGCATGAAAGTAGATTTGGTTTATTGAACATTTTGCCTGCAATTATTTCACTAAAAGATCCGGTTTTCCCCTGAAATGCAATGTTTGTATTTGGTTTAGCTGTCTGAATTTCCCTGCTTTCATTAAGTAATTTGCATAACAAATCTAATGCAGTTTTTTTGCTTAAGCCAAGTAACTTTGCATTTTTTTTCCATTTCTTTTTAATCAGCTTTTCTCTTACAACGTCTTTTACCGGCAGCTTGTTTTTATTTTTTATTTCAGCGATTCTTTCAGCTGCCTGTCTTCTCTTTAAAGTTAACTCAAGCATTCTTTTATCTATTTTATCTATTTTTTTTCTTTCAACTTCAAGCTGTTTCAACTGCATCCACCCCTAAATTTTTGATTGCTTTAACAAAATCTGGAAAACTCTTTGAAATGCATTCACTGTTTTTTATTAAAGTTTTTTTTGTAAGCATTCCTGCAATAGCAGAGCCCATTGCAATTCGATGGTCATTATACGGATTTATTATTGTTCCTTTTAGTTTTGTTGGGCCTTTAATTACCAATCCATTTTTTGTATTCCTTATATTTGCATTCATTTTCTTTAATTCAGATGAAATTGCCTTAAGTCTGTTGCTTTCCTTTATTTTAAGCCTTTCAGCATTGAATATTTTTGTTTTGCCTTTTGCCTGGCTTGCAAGGACTGCTAAAATTGGCACTAAATCAGGGCAATGTTTTGCATCAATATCTACTGCATTGAGTTCAGATTCTTCTGCTTTTACTGCATTATTTTTAAATTTTATTTTTGCATTCATGTCTTTAAGTATTTCAACAATTTTTTTATCTGCCTGAAGTGAATTTTTGTTTAGGTTTGATATCTTTACTTTTCCTTTTAAGACAGCTGCGCTTAAAAGAAACGCTGCTGAAGAAAAGTCTCCTTCAACAGTAAAGTTTTTTGCCTTGAATTTTTGTTTTGCAGGAATTTCAAATCTCCTGAAATCATTTATTACATCAACTTTAATTCCAAATTCTCTTAACACTTTTAGAGTTAATTCAATATAAGGAATTGATTCAGCAGCTGTTGAAACATTTATTGTTGTGTTGTTTTCTGCATTAGGGCACGCAAACAACAATCCAGAAATAAACTGCGAGCTTATATTTCCTTTAATTGAAATGTTCCCTCCTTTAAGGTGTGAAGGCTTTATCAAAACTGGCGCCAGATTATTGTTTTGTAATGAAGTGCATTTCCCGCCAAGACTATTTACTGCACTTAAGAGGTCTCCTATTGGTCTTGAAAGAAGAGATTTATTTCCAGTAAGAAAAATTCCTTTATTGCTTTGACTGCATAACGGCAGAAACAAACGCATTGTTGTTCCTGAATCTCTACAGTTTATTAATTTTTCTTTTTCAATTTTGCCAATACACTTTTCTACAACAAAACTTCCTGCATTCCTATTTATTTTTGCACCTAAAGCAGTGGCGGCTTCAACAGAAGCTTGTGTGTCATCACAATCTAAAGGATTTAAAATTCTTGTTTTTCCTTCAGCCTGAATGCCTGCAAGCAATGCTCTGTGCGTAAGGCTTTTAGAGGAAGGCGCTTCAACTTTTCCTTTAATCCTGCTTTTTTTTACAGTGAGAATCATTTTATTACCTCAAGTTGTTTTTTAACTGCTTTTTGCATTAATTTAATCTGTGCGTTCCTTCCTGTAAAATATTTAAATGATTCAGCTGCTTGAAACAAAAGCATTTTGTCTCCGGTTACGGTAATACATCTTTTTTCTTCTGCATTTCTTATAAGCTTGGTTTTTACAGGAGTATATATTACATCAAATACTGTTAATTCAGAGTAAAGCAATTCTTTTGGCACAAGGCTTTTGGTTTGGTTTGGTTTCATTCCAACAGGAGAAGCATTTATCAGAATGTCTGATTCATTCAAAGCATTTTTTAGGGATTTATTATTTAATTGCATTACTTTTGTTTTAATTTTTTTAAGCTTTTTTGCAAACTCTGCGGTTTCTTTTGGCTGAATACTCAGTAAATTAAGTTTATCTACTTTTTTTGATAACTCAAAAGCAATGGCTTTGCCCGCTCCCCCGCAGCCAATTAGTGTAACTGTTTTTCCTTTAAGCTTTGTTTTTTCTTCAAGCGCTTTAACTGCTCCGGTTCCATCAGTATTAAATCCAAAGAGCATGTTATTTTTATTTACAATTGTATTAACTGCTCCTATTTTTTTGGCTTTTCCTTCAATTCTGTCAAGATGATTTAACACTTTAGTTTTATATGGCATTGTAATATTTGCTCCTTTGATTCCTAAAGCCCTGATTCCTTTAATGGCATTTTCTAAGTCATTTTGTTTTACATCAAAGCAAACATATTTTGCATTTATTCCAAGCCTTTTGAATGCACTATTATGAATTGCAGGCGAAAGAGAATTTTTTGTATTTTCTCCAATCAAACAAAACAATTCTGTTTTTCCATTAATCATGCAATCACCTTTTGAATCTCTTTTATTTTTTTAACTGTCAACTGCCCTGCATTTTCTTTTCTTTTTTCAAGTACAGCAAACATTATTTCGTTTCCAATCAAAAAAGAAAAAATTCTGCTTGTCCTGCCTTTTTTATCCATACAAAAGCAAAGCATTTTTTTTCTTTTTCTTGAATTCAAAATCAGCTTAATCATTTTAAAATTGTCTTCAAATTTGTTTGCCTTGCAGACAATCTTGATTATGTCAGGCTTTAATAAACTCATTTTTTTTGCAAGCTTTTGCAGGCTTTTTATTGAAGGCGTTTTTTTAGTAAAATGTTTTGAAAGAATAATTTTGCTTTTTTTCTTTTTTTTCATAAGTTCACTAATTTTATTTACGCCTAACGAAAACTCCAAGTCAACAAAATCTGAATTCAATTCAAAGGCTTTTTCCAAAAGCTTTATTCTTTTATGTTTTGTTATTTTGTTTTTGCCTCCTTCTTTTTTGCTTCTGAATGTAACTATTGTTTTCTTTTTACATTCCTGCAAGAGTTTTTTAAGTTCTGGTTTTTTGATGTGGTCAAGCCTTACTTCTATCAGGTCCGCATACAAATTCGCTTTTCTTATCTGAATTAAAGCTTCTCTCATATTTTTTCCAGAGATGCATGCACAAACTTTCATTTTAATCCCTCTTTAATTACTTCCAGTATTTCATTTTCTTTTATCTGTAAAGCAAAAACCTTTTTTGAAGAATGCATTTTTCCAATGCGTTCTGGCAGCACCATTTTTATGTGGTTTCCTGCATTTTTTTTGTCGTTTTTTATTTTTTCAAGAAGCTTTTCTGCATTTATTTCAGTATTTAGGTTTAAGCCAATCTTTTTGATTGCTTTTTCAATTCTTTTTCTTTCTTTTTCAGCCAGAATCCCTTTTTTTTCTGCAATTCTGGCTTCAAGAATCATACCAACCGCAACTGCCCTGCCGTGGCTTAAATTATTTACGGCTTCAATTGCATGGCCAATTGTATGCCCAAAATTTAAAATGCTTCTTAAGTTTTTTTCTTTTTCGTCTTCTTTAACTATTTGGATTTTTGCTTTACAGCATTTTTTTATCACTTGCATTAACAATTCATTTTTTCCTTCTAATATCTTCTGCTGGTTTTTTTCAATTAATTCAAACAATGTTTTGTCTATAACTATTCCTGTTTTTATTGCTTCCACTAACCCGTTCCTGAACTCTTCTTTTGGAAGAGTTTTAATAAAATCCAAGTCAATGAAAACTTTTTCTGGCTGTTTGAATGCTCCAATAATATTTTTTGTTTTGCCTAAATTAACTGCAGTTTTCCCGCCAATACCTGAATCAACCATTGCAAGCAATGTTGTTGGAATTTGAATAAAAGAAATGCCTCTCATAAAAGTTGCAGAAACAAAACCTGTTAAATCGCCGATTACCCCTCCGCCAAATGCAATCAAAAGGCTCTGCCTGTCAAATCCTTTTTCAAGCATTTCGATGCTTATTCTCTCAAATTCTTTAAGGCTTTTGCTTTGCTCACCGGAATTTACCTCAAAAATTTCTGTTGCTATATTGTTTTCCTTAAATGATTCCAAAAGATTTGCATAATGTAATTTTCTTAGTTTAGGTTCAGTTACAATCCCGACTTTAGTTTTATGCATTTTTTTTATTTTTTCTGCAATTTCTTTATTTAGCCTAAAACCGATTACTATGTTATGCAGGTTATGGCTTTGATTATTTAAATCAACAGTCAAAGTCAAATGTTTAATTTTTTTCAGTGCACTGAGAACGTTTTCTGCATTTTCTTTAATGTTGTTGCTTTCTGTGTTAACTGTCAGGTCAGCTGCATTCTTGTAAGAGTCTTTTCTTTGTTTTAATATTTCTTTAATTTCGTCTTTCAGGCTTTTATGCATTGTAAGAAAAGGCCTGTTACTGTGTTTTGTTCTTTCAAATATTTTTTCAGGACTTGATTCAAGCAATACAATTATATTGTTTTTTTTGAGTTCTGAAAGATTTTTGTTGTCTAAGATAGTTCCTCCCCCTGAAGCAATAACTGTGTTTTTTTCTGAAGCAGTCGCCAATACAACTTTTTGTTCCAGTTCCCTGAATTTTTTTTCTCCTTGTTTTTCAAAGATTACCGGAATCTTTATTCCTGTTGTGTTTTCTATTTCAGTGTCTAAATCAATGAATTTTTTTTCTGTGATTTCAGCCAGCTTTCTGCCAATAGCTGTTTTGCCTGTGCCTCTTGCTCCAATTAAAACAATGTTTTTCATTTTTGCACACCTTTGTTGATTTCCTGCATTGTTCTTTCAATTGCTTTTATTTCCTGCATTAACTGACTGAATTCTTCTGGTGTTAGTTGTTGTTTTGCATCGCATAATGCTTTTTCCGGATTGTTATGCACTTCAATTATCAGGCCGTCACAGTTTATTGCTACTGCTGCTTTTGCAAGCGGTCCTACAAGTTCTCTTGTTCCTGCAGCATGGCTTGGATCAACTATTACAGGCAGATGGCTTTGCTTTTTTATTACAGGCACTGCACTTAAATCCAAAGTAAAACGGGTTGCTGTTTCATGCGTTCTTATTCCGCGTTCGCATAATATTACGTTTGGATTGCCTTCACTTAAAATGTATTCTGCTGACATCAAAAATTCTTCTATAGTTGAACTAATGCCGTTTTTTAGAAGAATTGGTTTTTCTATTTTGCCAACTTCTTTTAAAAGATCAAAGTTCTGCATGTTTCTTGAACCAATTCTTATCATATCAACATGTTTGCAAACTGATTTTACGTCTCTGGTATCCATTACTTCAGTTTCAACAGGCATTTCTAATTCTGTTGATATTTTTTTCAAGAGCTTTAATCCTTTTAGCCCTAGCCCCTGAAATGAGTATGGGCTTGTTCTGGGTTTAAATGCCGAGCCCCTGAGAATTTGTGCACCTGATTTTTTTACTGCCAAGGCTGTTTCAGATAATTGTTCTTCTGATTCTACTGCGCAAGGTCCTGCAATAATAACTAGTTTACCATTGCCTATTTTTATATCTCCAACCGAAACAATAGTGTTTTCATTAACTGTTTTTCTTTCAGCGAGTTTAAACAACTTGCCTGACTTTAAAGAAACAATTGGTTTAGAAATTACGGCCTGCTGGCTGACTGAAAACTCCATCCCTTCTGTAAAGATCCCTCCTGTTTTGGTTTCCAAACCAAAAACATTCACCTTTATTTGTAATTTCATTTTCTGTTGCTGAAATAATTTCAGATTTTTTTTCCTGCACTTTTTTCACCTCAATTAAATTTTTAGCCTTATATCTATCAGTTTTTAATATTCTCATAAAGCAGATTCTGAAGAACCTAAAAAAATTCAATCAGGTTTTGCTTTATGGAATGAATTAGCAAAACCAAAAGAAATAGCTAAAAAAGCTGTTGCTAGAAAAAACATTGTTTAAAATCAAAGTTAAAATATTGCCCTGCATTTCTAACGCCTAATATTATTATGTGTTGTGTTGTTTTTAAACCTTTTGCTGCATTTTTTCATTTTTTCTGTAAAAAAACTTATTTCTGTCATCATTGTTTTTTTGCAGTTAAGATTTTTTTCAATCATTGACACTATTTTACTTCCAATTATTACTCCATCAATATCTGTTTCTGTTAATTTCCTGAACTGCTGTGGTTTTGAGATTCCAAAGCCAATGCAAAGCGGGAGATTAGTGTTTGCTTTAACTTTTTCAATAAGCTTTAGTGTTTCTTTTTGCAGTTCTTTTCTTGTTCCTGTTACTCCTTCTATTGCCACTAAATAAATAAAACCACTGCAGAGTTTGTTGATTTTTTTTATTCTTTTTATTGGAGTGGTTTGACTCACTAAAAAAATCTGGTTTAAACAGTATTCTTTTGCAGCTTTTATTACAGGCGGTGATTCTTCAAGGGAAAGGTCTGTAATAAGCACACTGTCAACTCCTGCTTTTTTTGCTTTCCTGTAAAAATTGTTAATTCCATATGCATAAACATTATTGAAATAAACAAGCAGTCCAATCGGAATGCCAGTAAACTTCCGTATTTCTTTTATAAGCTTAAAAGCTTTTTCTGTGTTCATTCTTTTTTTTAATGCTCTTTGATGTGCTTTTTGTATTGTTTTTCCGTCAGCAATTGGATCTGAAAAAGGAATTCCTAATTCAAGAATATCTGTGCCTGTTTTAACAATTGTTTTTATTATTTCAATAGAAGTTTTATAATCTGGGTCTCCTAAAACAACAAAAGAAACAAAAGCCTTTTCTTTTTTCATTTTTAATTCCAGAAATTTTTTTTCATATCTGTTCATTTTTTGCACCTTATTTCTTTCATTACCATTTCTAAATCTTTGTCTCCTCTTCCGCTGAGATTTATCAGTATTATGTCTTTTGGACTGCACTTTTTTGCATATTTTAATGCATAAGCAATTGCATGTGCTGATTCAAGAGCAGGAATAATTCCTTCTTCTTTTGAAAGAATCTGAAATGCTTTTAGAGCTTCTTTGTCAGTTGCGTAAGCGTATTTTATTCTGCCTAAATCTCTTAGCATGGAATGTTCTGGGCCTACTGCACAATAATCAAGTCCTGCAGCAACTGAATGCGTGTTAATTATTTGCCCGAATTTATCCTGTAAAATATAAGTAAAGCATCCATGCATTGCTCCTTTTCTGCCGAGTTTTTTGTCTGAAAAGCGGGAAGCATGTTTGCCTGTTGAAATGCCTAGCCCTGCTGCTTCAACTCCAATTAATTCTACATTTTTCTCTGGCAGAAACTGTCTAAATATTCCTATTGCATTGCTTCCGCCTCCGACACAAGCAATAACTGCTTTTGGAAACCTTCCTTCTTCTTTAATTATTTGTTTTTTGGCTTCTTTTCCTATTACTGACTGAAAGTGTGCAACCATTAAAGGATAAGGGTGCGGTCCTAAAACACTTCCAAGCAAATAATGCGTGTTTTTGGATGTTGCAGTCCAGTCGCGTAATGCTTCATTAATTGCATCTTTTAGTGTCATTGAACCACTTTCAACAATTTTAACTTTTGCTCCGCATAATTCCATTCTAAAAACATTTGGTTTCTGTCTTTCTGCATCAGTTTTTCCCATGTAAACATCTACATCTAAACCAAGTTTTGCCCCTACAACTGCAGTGGCTACTCCATGTTGTCCTGCGCCTGTTTCAGCAATAAGCTTTTTTTTTCCTAAATATTTTGCAATAAGTGCTTGCCCTAAACAATTGTTCAGCTTGTGTGCTCCGCTGTGCAGTAAATCTTCTCTTTTCAGATATATTTTGCAGCCAAACTTTTTGCTTAAATTTTCTGCATAAGTAAGAGGGGTTGGTCTACCTCCATATTTTTCTAATAGTTCTGCAAGTTCTTTTTTGAATTTTTTGTTTTTTTTAAGTCTGAAAAATCCTTCTTCTAGTTCTGCTCTTGAAGCCTCAAGTATTTCAGAAACAAAAGTTCCTCCAAACTCGCCGAATTTGCCTTTACCTGACATTTTTTACCGCCTCAACAAATTGTTTAATTTTAACGAAATCTTTTTTTCCAGGAAATTTTTCAACACCGGAGCAAACATCAACTGCAAAAGGATTTACTGTTTTTATTGCTCTGCAAACATTCTTTGAATTAAGGCCGCCGGCTAAAAATATGTTGTGATTTAATTTTCCTGTAAAAGAATGGTCAAATATTTTGCCAGTGCCTCCATAAAAGTTTTCATCAAAACTGTCCAAAAGCTTGAATTTAGTATTAAATTTTCTAAGTAATTTCAAAGAATTTTTATTTTTCACTCTTATCGTTTTTATAATATTTTCGTTTTTGAATTCAGCGCAATATTTTGGGCTTTCTTTTCCATGAAACTGAAGTAAATCAAGCTTGCATATTCTTTTTATTTTTTTAACTTCAGATTTTTCTTGGTTAACAAAAACCCCAACAGACTGAATTCCTGAAGGAACTGTTTTTATTATTTTAGCAGCATTTTTTGGTTTCATATATCTTGGGCTTTTCCTGTAAAAATTAAAGCCCAAAAAACTTGCTCCTGCTTTTATTGCGTTCCCGGCATCTGTCTGGTTTGTTATTCCACAGATTTTTACAAGAGGCAGTCCGCAAAGCATTCTAAAAGTTGTTTCAATGTTGTCAGACTCCATAAATGCTGTTCCAACCAAAAGAGCATCGGTTTTCCCGGAAAATTCTTTTACATCTTTTCTTTTGTTTATTCCAGAAGCAGAAATTACAGTTATTTTTTTTCTTTTCTTTTTTGGAATTTCTTTAATAATTTTTTTGGTTGTGTTAAGGTTGATTTTGAATGAATTTAAATTCCTGTTGTTTATTAAGATTATTTCTGCAGACGTGTTCAGAACTTTATTTAATTCTCTTTTATTATTCACTTCAACAACTGCATCCATTCCCAGTTTTTTTGCTTTTTCAATGAACTGCGAGATGTGTTTTGTATCCAGAATAGATGCAATCAAAAGTATTGCGTCTGCGCCAAGATATCTTGATTCAAAAACATCATATTCATCAATAATAAAATCTTTTCTTAGGACAGGCAAATCAGAATATTTTGAAAATTCTTTAATTGCGGAAAGGCTTCCTTTAAAGAATTTTTTGTCAGTTAAAACTGAAACGGCCTGTGCATATTTATTATAGGTTTTTGCAATTTTTTTTAGGTTAAAGTTTCTGCAAATGATTCCGCTTGATGGAGAAGCTTTCTTTAGTTCTGCAATGAAATTTATTTCCTTGTTTTTCCCTGAAATTGCTTTCTTAAAATTCTTTTTGCTTTTTTTCAGTTTTTTCTTGAATCTATTTAATGGAAACTCTTTTTTTTTCCTGCGTAATTCTTTTCTCTTGTATTCAACAATTTTATTTAACAAGCTGTTCATTTTAAACACGCTTCCTTCAGCTGATACAGTTTTTCTAATGCCTTTCCGCTGTCAATTGATTTTTTGGCTAATTCAATTCCTTCTTCAATAGAATCTGCTTTACAGTTTGCATAAATTGCACTGCCGGCATTTAACAACACAATATCCCTTTTTGGCCCTGTTTTTCCTTTAAGTATTTTGATTAAAATTTCAGCATTTTTAGTGCTGTTTCCGCCTTTCAGTTCATGTGCTTTTGCTTTCCTGAACCCGAAATTTTCTGGTTTTACTGAATATTGCTTTAAGTTTTTGTTATTCAATTCAAACACTAAACTTTTTCCTAAAGTTGAAAGTTCATCTAATCCTCCCTGGCCGTAAACAACAAGAGCTCTTTTGACTTTTATTTTTTTAAAAACAAATGCAATTTTTTCAGCAGTTTTTTCATTATATGCTCCAAGCAAACGTGTTTCTGCATTTGAAGGGTTTGCTATTGGGCCTAAAATATTAAAAATTGACCTTATTCCAGTTTCTTTTCTGGCTGAATAAACATTTTTCATTGCATTATGATGAAGGGGCGCAAACATAAATCCAATGCCAATTTCTTCTATTATTTTTTCTACAGTTTCTGGCTGAATTGAAACAGAAATTCCTAATTTTTCAAGCACATCAGCTGAACCACATTTGCTGCTGACACTTCTGTTGCCATGTTTTGCTATTTTGCATCCTGCACCTGCAGCAACAAACATTACTGTAGTTGAAATATTAAATGTGTTTAATTTATCTCCGCCAGTGCCGCAAACATCCAGCAACAAATCATTTATTTTTGGATTTATTGAATGCATGTGTTTTTTCATTACTTTTAAAGCCGAAAAAATTTCTTCAGTTGTTTCAGATTTCATTTTAAGTGCAGTTAAAAATGATGCAATCTGGGCATTAGTTGCTTTTCCTTCTAACAGCTCAGTAAATGTTGTTTCTGCTTCAAGATTATTTAAATCTCTGAACTCTGAAATTTTTGAAATAGCTTCCTTAATCATTTTGAATCCCTTCTTGTTGCAAAATGTTTTCAATTATTTTTGAGCCTTCTGCAGTCAATATTGATTCTGGATGAAACTGCACTCCAACAACAGGCAGTTTTTTGTGTTTTACTGCCATTACAATTCCATTAGTGGTTTTTGCAGTAACTTCTAAACTGTTTGGAATTTCAACTGCTGCTAGTGAATGATATCTTCCGGCAATAAAAGGATTTTCAACTTCTCTAAAAAGCCCTTTTTTATTGTGGATTATTTCAGAAGATTTTCCATGCATAATTTCAGTTGATTTTTTGACTTTTCCTCCAAAAGCTTCAACAATGCATTGATGCCCTAAACAAACCCCAAATATTGGAATTTTTTTACTAAATTCTTTAATCAGTCTGATGCAAATTCCGGCTTTCTTTGGAGTGTTCGGACCTGGTGAGATTACTATTAGTTTTGGCTTGAATTTATTGATGATTTCTCTTGCTTTTTTAATTGAAATGTCATTTCTGTAAACTAAGGTTTTGCAGTCTCTCTTATCAAACTCTTCAACAAGATTAAATGTAAAAGAATCAAAATTATCAATTATAAGAACTTTTTTCATTTTAATCAGCTCCTGCATTAATTGCTTTAATGCATGCAAGCGCTTTTTTTTCGGTTTCAAAAAACTCTTTTTCTGGATCAGAATCAAAGACAATTCCTGCACCGGTTCTCACAAACGCTTTTTTGTTTTTTATTCTTACTGCCCTGATTATTATGGCTGAATCCATTTCGTCATTTGGAGTAATATACCCTATTGCTCCTCCATAAAAACCTCTTTCGTTTTTTTCATATTTTCTGATTAGCTTCATTGCTTCAACTTTAGGCGCTCCACTTAAAGTGCCCATATTCATGCAGGCAAGATAAGCATGAAATGCATCTAAGTCTTTTTTTAAATTACCCTGAACAGTGGAAACCAAATGCTGAACATAAGAATATTTTTCAATTGAAAAAGGAGAAATCACTTTTCTGCTTCCTTTTTCAGAAATCTTTGCAATATCATTTCTGCTAAGGTCTAACAGCATTGCATGCTCTGCCAGCTCTTTTTTATCCATCTTTAGTTCAGTTTCAAGTTTTGAATCAAAATCATAATCTATTTTTTTTTCTTTAATACCTCTTGGCTTAGTTCCTGCTATTGGCTTAATTTGAACTAATTTTTTGCCTTCAACATTTTGAACTCTCAGAAATGTTTCTGGACTTGAGCCTAATAAAACACCATCAGAATTATGGAAGTAAAACATGTAAGGAGAAGGATTTAACCTGTATAATTCTTCATAAATTTTTAATGGATTATTGTTTAGTTTTGTGCTGATTGTTCTTGAAATAACTGCCTGAAATATGCTTCCATTGACAATATGTTTTTTAATTAAATTTACTTTTTTTTCAAATTCTTTTTTTGAAGTATCAGAAACGAACTCAGAGATTATTTTATTTTTTTTATGGGTTTTAAGTTTAGTATTTTTGATTTTTTTTTCTTTTTTTTCTATTCTTTTAATGCAGTTTTCTGTTTGTTCTTTGGCATTGTTTTTAAAAGGCAGAGCATTTTCTATTAAATAAGTTTTAGAATTCAAATGGTCTGCAAAAAACAGGCTGTCATAAAAATTCATTTCATATAATGGCTCTTTTAATTCATTTTTTTTGTTTTTTGGCAGTTTTTCAAATTGATCTATGAAATCATATGAAATTGCGCCAAACAACCCAACATAAGGTGTAATATGAATTTGCGGGGCATTAAATTTGAATACTATTTTCCTTAAAACATCAAACTGGGTTACTTTTTTGAGCCTTTCTTTTTCAGAAACATCTGAATTACCTGAATTTTTTATAGTTCCTTTGATTTTCTTTTTACAAAAATCAATTTCTTTACAAAAATCAAAGTCTTTTTCAAGTTCTTCAATGAATTCTTTGCCAATTTTATTTAATGCATTAATTTCAAATTCTTGTTTTTTTCCAACAATATTCAGGCAAGGGTCAGCAGAACAAATACTTTTATTTCCGCTGTAAGAGTCAAATTTTGCAGATTCCAGCAAAATAGAATGTTTTTTTTTGCCGTCATCTGAAATTTTCTGGAAAATTTTCTGTAATGGAATATTTTGTATTTGTTTAATTACAGGAATTATTCCATTAGAATCAGTTTTTATTTTGTGGCTATGCTTATGGCTACTTGAATTAATTAGATATTGGCCAAAGTAAATCACAGTTATTCATTTAACCACAATGATTTATTCTCTTTAAATGTTTTTAAACCTTTTGGAAAAAGTAGCATGACCTTATGTCGTGCTTCGTTGCTCGCAATCGAAATCGCGACAGCTCGGCTGAAAGCCGTGTATTTGGGCAACTTGCCTTTTTTTGTGAATACAGCTCTATCGAGCTGAAAGCGAAGATAGTGCCCCTTTTGTTACACCTTTTAAGAAAAGGTGTGCTCCGACCGGGATTCGAACCCGGGTCCGCGGCTTGAAAGGCCGCTATGCTTGGCCGGACTACACTATCGGAGCATCGCGGTTTCGCCCGCGAGGAACGATGTCCAGCATAAAGCTGGACTGCCATAATTTAATTGGCTGCCTCAATTTAATGTGCTGCCACAATTTAATATCTTGTGTGCATTCAAATTAAGCTAACAGTTTTAAGGGTTTACATTCAAAAAATATTATTAATTTAACTTAAAACAGTTATTTATTTGGATATACTATTGTTTTTAAATTTAATGAAAAAAGGTGAACTAATGGCAAGATTTAAAGAAGCAGATGCAAGAATTTTTGCAAATATATGGATTTGCATGAGATGCAATTCAAAAAACAAAGGAACAACAGGAAAAAAACCAACTAAATGCAGGAAATGCAATTCAAAAGGATTAAGATTAAAGAAAAAAGCATTAAAGAAAACCGGGTAAAAATGAATTTAACTGAATTCATTAAAATAATTCGGCCAATAGACTGTATTATTGCAGCTTTAGGGGCATTCATAGGTTATTCTTTGTCAATCCAAAGCATTGCATTCAATGAATTAATTTTGTATGCAATGCTAACCGTATTTTTTGTTTGTGCAGGCGGACAAACAATAAACGATTTTTTTGATTATTCAATAGACAAAAAAACAAACAAAAACAAGCCTTTAGTTAAAGGAACAATAAAAAGAAAAGATGCAATGATTTTTGCTTTTATTTTGTTTGGAGTTGGAATAGGATTTGGTTTTGCAGTAAGTGAATTAGCAGCAATTGTAACAGTGTTTTTTGCTTTGATTTTGATTTTATATTCAGCTTTAATGAAAAAAATCAAATACTTTGGCAACTTTGTTGTATCCTTTAGTGTAGCTTTTACAATATTATTTGGAGCAATAATTTCAATGAACTTTTTTCTTCCATTAATCTTATTTGTTGCAGCATTTTTTGCAAACACTTCAAGAGAAATCATTAAGGATCTTGAAGATTTGGGAAGCGAGCAGGGAATAAAAATTACTTTGCCTCAGTTGATGCCAAAAAAAGCAATTTATGTTATTGTACTGCTTTTTTATGTGGTTTCAGTTGGAACAGGCTTTTACCCTTATTTTCTTGGATTATTTAATTCATTAATTTATTTTGGTTTAATGATTTTAGCAATGGTGTTTTTTGCTTTAAGTTTGCATTCAATGGAAAAAGGAAAATTCAGTGCATCACAAAAATACTCTAAGATTGGAATGCTTGCAGGATTAATTGCGTTTTTGGCTGGCGTTTTATAGATTGCCCCGTTTGCTTCTTGTTTCGTTGATTATCAAATGCATAAATTTAAATCAGATTATGGGCTTAATATTTTAAGTTAAAAGCAAAAAATGCACTTTAAACTGTCTGTTGAATGTACATTATTTATATAGTTTATTGTTCATTTATTGTATATGGTGATTTTATGAATGTTGATTTAGGTGTGCCATATGAAGCAATTCTAAAAAAAGCAATTGAAAGAGGTTATGCAGGAAACCAGACTGAAGTGATAAGACAGGCTTTGCTTACATATGAAAGAACAATTGACGAAGAAGAAGTAAGGCTTGTAAATAAAGGCATTGAACTGGAAATGCAGGATATAAAAACAGGAAAAGTAAAAACCAAAAGCCTTTCTGTTATAAAGAAAAAATATAAGCTGTGAATTAAATGAAACTAGAGTTTTCCGAAAAAGCAGAAAAAGAACTTGATGCAATGGATAAAACTCTTAGAAGACTTTTTGTAAAGCATGCAGAAAAAGTTTCAAATATGCCTCCAGGAAGGCATTTGCGTTTTGGATTGCCATTTAATGTGGAAGAAGTTACAAGACAGAATAGAATGGTTTATCATATTGAAAAAGAAATCTGCAGTATTTTACATTGCTTTAAAAACCACAAAGAATACGAAAGATGGTTTAAGTCATTTAAATGAAAGCGGTGTGCCAAAACATTAAAACCTCTATTATTCACTAATTTTATTGAAGTGATTTAATGCGGGAAATGCTGTTGATGCGAACAATTTCTTTTCTGAAAACACAAGGATTTAATGTAAGCACTTTCTTTGATTCAAATTCTTGTTTTGATTTAGTGGCAGACAGATCAGACTTAAAATTAGTAATAAAAGTTTATTCTAATATTGACGGATTTAGAAAAGAACAAGCAGAAGAAATGAAAAAAATAGGTGAATTATTTAATGCAATAGTTTTAGTGATAGGAGAAAAAACCAAAGCTTTCACCCTAAAAAAAGGAATAGTCTATGAAAGACATGGAATTCCTTCAATGGATTACCAGACTTTTACTTCAATTTTTGATACAGCAGTTCCTTCAATGAAATTCTTTAAAGGAAAAACAATAGTTGAATTAGAATCAGACAAACTAAAAGAAAAAAGAAATGAATTAGATTACACTTTAGAGGAATTAGCAAGAAGAACTGGCATCACTAAGGAGTCTTTATACAGATTAGAGCATGGATTTAAAACCAGCTTAGATACAGCAAAAAAATTAGAGAAATTATTGAAAGCAGACTTGATTTTAGAAAAAAACTTATTAGAAGAGTTTGCTTTAAGCAAGCCAAAAAAAGAAGTTTTTGAAAACCATTTTGATGACTCTTCTTTGGAAAAAATCCATTCATTAGGTTTGGACATAATTGAATTCAAGCATGCGCCTTTCAGGGCGTTCGGCACAAAAAAAGAGTTTTTGTTAATAGACAAAGGAAAAGAAAAAAGTGAACTCCAAAAAAAAGCTTTAGTGTTAGAAAAAACCAAGGCAGTCTTTGATTCCCATTCATTAATTATCACAAAAAAATTCAGTTTAGACAAAATTGAGTCAACTCCGATAATCCAAGAAGAAGAACTGGATTCGTATTCCAAGGCAAACCAGTTAATGAAAGAAATAAAGAAAAGAGAGAAAAAATCTGAGTGAAATTTGTTTAAGCCAAAAAACCGTTTTTTGTTATTTATAAAGGATTATGCTGTAACGTAACCCTAAATCATGTATAACTTTTGTATACGGTTGTATAAATAATTTATACAGAACTTTCTCTTCGAAAGAAAATTTGCTTTCCGTTTAAAGGACATTCAGGTGTAAATCCAAAAGCGTTTTTAAATTGTTGTGCAATTATTTATTATTGGTTTAAATGAATTTTAGTGAGTGCCTTCCAGGTTCATTCTGATTTTATTTTGGTTAGGCATCTCTCGTTTGTTGGTTTTGAAAGAATTTCCCAGTCTTTATGCAAAGGGTTAATTTCCGCCGGCTTTAAGGCAGAAAACATTCTTGTAACTGATTCAGACAACAGCAGACTTGAAATTGCAGAAAAAGAGCTTAAAACCAAAACAAGCTCAAAAAACTCTGATGCAGCAGATTTTGCCCAAATGGTTTTTTTGTGTGTAAAGCCTGCAGGAATTAATTCAGTTTTAAAGGAAATTTCAGACAGATTGACTGAAAAGCATGTAATTGTTTCTGTTGCTGCGGGAATAAAAATTAAATCCATCGAAAAAGAGGTTTATTGCAGGGTGTTAAGGCTGATGCCCAATATTGCGGTTTCACTCAAAAAAGGGGTTAATGCGGTTTCTTTTGGAAAAGGATTCAGCGAAAAAGAAAAGCAGGAATTCCTGGATTTTTTCAGCGGTATTGGAGTTGTATTTGAAGCAGAAGAAAAATATTTCAACCTTATAACAGTTGTTTCAGGAAGCGGGCCTGCTTTCTGGGCAAGGCTGATAGAATATGAAATTAATGCAGTTAACTCCTTTGGGCTGGAGAAAGAAAAAGCAAGAAAGCTTGTGCTTTATTCAATTGAAGGCACTCTTGCATTGCTTGCCGGAATGAAAGAAAAAGAATTAATTGATTTGGTTGCTTCACCCCAAGGAGTTACAGCTGAAAGGCTGAAAGTTTTAGAAGAAGAAAACATTGAAGAATCATTTCTTTTTTCGCTGAAAAAAGCCCTGGAAAATGCAGGTGAATTGTCTCATGGAAAGTGAGGCAATACTGCTTGCAGAACAATTCGGGGCAATGAATTACGCTCCCCTGTCTGTTGTAATAACAGAAGGCAAAGGCTGCTGGGTTAAAGACGAAAACAACAAAAAGTTTTTTGACTGTCTCAGCGCTTACTCTGCATTAAACCAAGGCCACAGGCATCCCCGAATAGTTAAGGCTGCAATAAAACAGCTTGGAAAGCTTACCTTAACTTCCCGTGCTTTCCACAACAATCTCTTGGGGGAATTTTTGAAGAAATTAACTGAAGTATCTGAACTGGAGAAAGCCCTTCCGATGAATTCAGGGGCAGAAGCAGTTGAAACTGCATTAAAGGCAGCAAGGAAATGGGCTTATACAGTAAAAAAAGTTGAAGCAGGCAAGGCAAACATCATTGTATGCAAGAACAATTTCCATGGAAGGACTACAACAATTGTCGGCTTTTCTTCTGAAACGCAATACAGGGAAAACTTCGGGCCTTTCTCTGAAGGGTTTAAGCTGATTGAATTCAATGATGCAAAAGCATTAGGGAAAGCAATTGACTCAAATACTGCTGGCTTTCTATTAGAGCCTGTACAAGGCGAAGGCGGAATAATTTTTCCTTCAGAAGGATACCTGAAAGAAGCAAGGAAAATCTGTTCTGAAAAAAATGTTTTATTGATTCTTGATGAAATCCAGACAGGCTTTGGAAGGACAGGAAAAATGTTTGCTTTCCAGCATGAAGGAATAAAACCTGATGTGCTGATTGTAGGAAAAGCTTTAGGTGGAGGAATAATGCCTGTTTCAGCTGTAATTTCAACTAAGGATGTAATGAATGTTTTCAGGCCCGGAGACCATGGAAGCACTTTCGGCGGGAACCCTTTAGCCTGCGCTGTAGGATTAGAGGCAATAAAAGTAATTGAAGAGGAAAGCCTTTCAGAAAAAAGCAGGGTAAACGGAAAGTATTTCCTTGAGAAACTGAAGCAGATCAACTCGCCTTTTATCAAAGAGATAAGAGGAAAAGGATTGTTCATAGGAATTGAAATAAAAAAAGAGTTTGTCAGCGCAAAGCCCTTCTGCTTAAAGCTGTTAAAAGAAGGAATCTTATGCAAGGAAACCCATGACCTTGTTTTAAGGCTTGCGCCTCCTTTGACTGCAACAAAAAAAGAGCTTGATTTTTGCGCAAAAAAAGTCAGGAAAGTGTTTGAAATACCCAAAGAATTTAAATTTGATTAAACAAGGTTATTTCATGCAGGACTTTGAATCTGAAAGAAAAAAGCTTGTAATGCATTTAAGTGATGTTCAGGCAGTCAAGACAAAATCAGTTGGACAAGCTTTTCTTTCAGTTAAAAGAGAAGAATTCTTTGAAGAAGCAATGAAATCAAATGCTTATGTTGATTCAGCTTTTTCTATTGGTTTTGGCCAGACTATTTCCCAGCCTTATACTATTGCAGTAATGCTTGAAATGCTGAAATTAAGCGAAGGAATGAATGTTTTGGATGTAGGTTCAGGTTCAGGTTATACTGCCTGCTTAATTTCAGAAATAGTTGGAGAAAAAGGAAAAGTAATTGGAGTTGAATTAGTAAAAGAACTTTATGAAAAAACAAAAGAAAATCCTGAAATAAAAAAAAGGAAAAACATTGAATTATTTAATTTTGATGCAACAAAAAAAGAATTCAAAGAAAAATTTGACAGAATTTTAATTTCTGCTGCCTGCCCTTTTTTGCCAAAACCTTTGTTTGATGCATTAAAAGAAAAAGGAATTGCGGTTGCGCCAATAGGAGATGCTTTTTCGCAGAGAATCCAGTCAATAACTAAATTAAACGGAAAACCGTTCAAGAAAGAATTCCTGCAGGGCTTTTTTGTTTTTGTTCCGTTAAAAGGAAGTTTTCAAGAGTAAAGCTTTTATACTATTTTGTATTACTTTGTAGTATATGGAAAATATTAGCATTAAGCTTGATTCAAGGATTGCAAAAGATATTTCTAAAGCTTTAAAGGATTTCAAGTACAGCACTAAAACAGAATTCATCAGGGATGCAATCAGAAGCAAGCTGAAAGAACTGGAAAAAGAAAGGCGAATTGAAGAGCAATGGGATAAATTGTTTGCTTTAAAGGGAGCATTTAAAGGACAGGGAAGATTCAAATCAAGTGAAGAGTTTATTAAGTGGAGAGAAAATGGCGGAAGTGAAGAATTGATGGAAGAACTTAAAAGAGAACATAAATCAAAATAGTTCTTCTGGAAAATGAAATTCAACAATATCGATCTCTGCAAAGTGTTTGTCTCTGCTTATAAGAACTGCTTTTTGATCTCTTGAAATAATTGCATGAAGAATATCTGCCTGCGGGAATTCTTTTTTTGTTTTAACCCAAAATAAATGTGCTTCATCAAACTGCTCTTGAGAATGTTTTACTTCAATAATCAAATCAGAAAAATCTAAAAGTCTTTTTTCAATTTCTTCTTTTGCAATATGTTTATAGAGTTCTTTTCTCATAACATCTGAAACGATTATTGTTGACTTTTCTTTCCGGCATTTTCTCAGGAACTGGAAAGCTAATTCGCCTAAAGGCTTTATTCCATTTTTTCTGTCTTCTAAATAGTCAATCCAAATACATGTATCTAAATAAAATTTCTTTTCCATGCAGGAAGTGAAAGAGTAAATCTTTAATTGCAGTTTTCTTCGTGAATTAACGAAAAACAAAAAGCAAGGGGTTTAACCCTTGATTTTGTCTGTTATTTCTTTTTCTATTTCGCCTTCATTTACTTCTTCCAAGTCATATCTTACTCTGATAATTTTTTTGTCTGTTTTTATTATTTTGTTTAAGTCAATTGGCGTTCCTGATAAAACAATGTTGCATTCTGTCCTGTTGATGGTTTCTTCCAGGTCTTTGATTTGTTTTTCTCCGTAACCCATTGCAGGCAATACTTTGCTTAAATGAGGGTATTTTTCAAATGTTTTTTTGATTGAGTCAACTGCAAAAGGCTTTGGGTCAACTATTTCAGCTTTTTGTTCTAATGCTATAACTGTTGCTGCTCCAGTATCCATTCCTCCATGAGTTACTGTCGGGCCGTCTTCTACAACCAAAACTTTTTTTCCTTTTAAGTCAACTTTTTCTTCCATTGTTAAAGCTGAATTGCATTCAATTATTTTTGCTTTTGGATTCCATTTTTTGATGTTTTTTCTTAGTTTTTCTATTTCTTCTTTTTTTGCTGTATTAACTTTATTGATTATTACTGCGTCTGCCATCAAAAAGTTTGCCATTCCAGGATGATAAGCTGTTTCATGCCCTGTTCGAAACGGATCAACAATAACAAATAACACATCAGTTTTATAGAAAGAAAATTCATTGTTTCCTCCGTCCCATAAAATCATGTCAGCTTCTTTTTCTGCTTCTTTTAGTATTGCAGAATAATCTACTCCTGCATACAAGATATTTCCTTTTTCTATGTGCGGTTCAAATTCTTCCATTTCTTCTATTGTACATTTGTTTTTTTCCATGTCTTCATATTTTTCAAATCTCATTACTTTTTGTTCAACTAAATTCCCATAAGGCATTGGCTCTCTTATTACAACAAACTTTAATCCTTTTTTCTTTAAAATTTCTGCAATATATCTGGTAGTCTGGCTTTTGCCGCAGCCTGTCCTTACAGCATTAACTGCAATAACTGGTTTAGAGCTTTCCAGCTGCATTGCTTTTGGTCCAAGTAATTGAAATGAAGCGCCTGAACCTAAAACTCTTGAAGCTCTTTCCATTACATAAGGAAAAGGTAAATCAGAATAAGACAAGAACACTACATCAATATTGTTTTCTTTTATTAGTTCTTCTAGTTTTTCTTCTGGTTCAATTGGAATTCCGTCAGGATACATTTTTCCTGCTATTTCTGTTGGATAAGTCCTGTTGTCTATTCCTGGAATTTGTTCTGCAGTAAAACAGACAACTTCATATTCTTCATTGTCTCTGAAAAACGAATTAAAGTCATGAAAATCTCGGCCTGCCGCCCCCATAATAATTGCTTTTTTTTTCATTTAATCCCCCCTCTGTTTCTTAAATAAAAAGAAGAATGTTATTTTATTTTTTTGCTTTTAGTTTTCCCATGGTTCTTTTTTGTCTTTTCCTAATTTATGGTTTTCAACTTCTTGCATTAATTTTTCTTTTTCGTTTTTTGGGTTTACTCCTTCAAACAAAGGGCTGCTTAACATTAAAACCACTGCCATAATTACATCAAGCAATGCAATTAATCCAAAAAATATGTTGTTATTTAATCCAAGGTAAGCTAAAAGAATTATTCTGAAAAACAATAAAATAAAACTGTAAGAATACCCCCAGCTTTTTGTTTTAGTTAAAGCATAACCTAAACTAAATGAAAGCACTGTAAACAATGCCATTAAAATAAGTGCAATTGATTTAATTTCCAGTTCAGCTGAAGCTGCTTCAGGGTTTAATGCAAAAAAATAAGAGAGTTCAATTATAGCAGAAACAATAAATAAAATCCCCAGAATTTTTGGAAGAATAGGAGTTCCTGAATCTTCTTCTATTTCTTCTCTGGTTTCATTGTTAACTTCTTCTAAAATCCTTAAAGGATAACCTGAAAGCTCTAAGAATTTAATTATGTCTTTTTCCTGCATTCCCTGCTTTTTTTTCAGGATAATGTCCTGTTTTATTTTTTTTTCCTGTATTTTGTCCATTTTATTCCCTTTTAACAACAAAAACTATTTCATTGTCAAAATCTAGTCTAGCACTTAAGTAAAGTGAATTCTCCTTAATAAATTTATTTATTAAAAAGGTTTCCCGAAAAGAAATATCCTCTTTTTTTGTCATTGACTCTTTAGAGCAGCTTAAAACAAGCCATTTAGCAGGAATTAATTCAATTAAGTTTTCTGTTAAGCCTTTTTTTTCCCTTTCCATTACAGGAATTAATTTCAAAACCAAAGCCACATCAAAAAGCTTTCCTTTATTTAATTCAAGCAATTCATTTCTTGAATCAAAATCTGTATTTTTCAGGTCAAGCAGAAACCCTTTTCCTTTTATTTCAGAATATTTTTGAATCAAAGAAAAATATTCATTCACTCTGTTAACAAATTCTTTTTTGTGTTCTGTTCCTGCATAAAAGCCCTTGAATTTCATGAAAGGAACAGAAAAATAATTAAATCCGCAGGAAACATCCAAAACTGATTCAGGTCTTCCAGTCGCCTTGAATATTTTCTGATAAAATTTTTCATAAAAAAGAATTCTTTCTTTAGAAGAAATATGCATTTTCAAAAGCTCTTTGTGAATTGAAAGGGTTTTTTTCAGTTTTTTTTCTTTTTTAAGTTTTTCTTTTAGTTCATCAAATTTTTCCTGAATTTTTTCAGGACTTTCCTGTTTGTACTGTCTTAAATAATAGTAAATGCTTTTTTTTGTTTTCTTCATTACTTTTTTGTATTCTTTCCATTTCTCAAAATTCTTTTTTTCAAAGAATTCAAGTGCGTTTTCTGCAAACTTCCTGTTCTTTAATGCTTCTTCAAGAAAAAAATTTTCTGCTTCTTTTCTTGAAATCTTATAGCGTTTAACTATTTTTTCAGCTGACTTCTTAATTATTTCTTCTGGAATTGCTTTCATATGAATATACCTCAAAAAGAATACACAGAAAAGTATTTTAATTTCAAAGCATATTATAATTAGAGTAATTTTTTGAGGGAATCTGTATTAAAAAAAAGTTTTTGTTTTTGTTGGTTTTAGTTTTCTTGTTTAGTGTTGTTTCTGCCCAACAATTATATGTGAATAATGCTTCTGGTTCTAATTGCAGTGATTCTTTTGCCAGAGCACAGAATTCTTCAAGCCAGCCTTGGTGTACTATTGAAGCAGCCAACCAAAAACATTTAGGCGGAGATACAATTAATATTATGCCTGGAGTTTACAGGGACAGCATTTGGCCTAAAGCAGGAACTGCAAGCCAATTTACTGTTTTTCAAGGCGTTGGCCCAAGAGAACAGGTAATAGTTCTTGGAAGCGAACAAATTACTGGCTGGACTCAGCCTGACTCAATTAATCATCCAAACATCTGGAAGTCAACTGTACCGCAAATTGAACCTTCTCCTGCTGCACCTTACCAGAAAAGACAAGAAGCCACAACTGACGGAGTAGTTGTTATTGATTCCACTGACTGTTTTCAGAATCGAACTAATTGGCTTAAGAGGGCTTCACTTGTTGTTTGTAATGCTGAATACAATGCAAAAACTAATAATTATCATCTTGATCCTTTGACTGCAATTACTGGTCCAGGGCAAATGTTTTTTAAGCCTGATACTGATGAAGTTTATGTCTGGGCATACAATAACCAGAATCCAAATAACACTTTGATTGAATGTTCTGTCAGGCCTTTTTCTTATCTTGCAGGAGAATATTATCCTACAAATTATTTGCCTTCTTATTTTTCTTTGCCTCAAAGATATGCTTATTTTGCTTACAAGAATTTAACTGTAATGCAAAGCTTGAATATGGGAGTATGGATGGATGGAAGAATTCATGATGTTAACATAACCAATAATGTGTTTGCATACAATGGCGGACCAAATAATGCAATCGGCTGTTCAGGCACTGGAGGAAATACTGCAGTAATAATTCATGAAAAATATGATTTTTATGGGGCTCCAGCAGACGACCCAAAATGTGGTCCAGGTTATCCTCTTCCAGGACAAAATTGTTACAGGCCTGGAATGAATGTTATTGGAAATCTAATCCATGACAACATTGGAAGCGGAGAAGACCCATATCAAGGAATACAATTTTATCACTCAGGCTACCAAATCATTTCAGACAACGAAGTTTACAACCAGAAAATTGGAGTTTACCTTAAAGGAGGAAACAGAGACATAACAATACGCAACAACAACCTCCATAACTTAACAGAAAACGGAATAATGTTGCAATGGCAGATGCACAGCATTTTTGTTGAAGACAACATAATATGGAATGGCCCGACAATGTTTTCTGAAATAAGCACAGACGACTATGTTGCAGCAGGAGACACAATAAAAGGAAACATTCAAGTAAGGCAAAATGTATTCAATAATCTTAATGGAAGCGGATTATCACAAAAAAGTGAATATGGAGCAATAGATGATTCAATAACATTCAAAAATAACATTATTTACAATCCAGGACAATATGGATTCTTCCTTGGAAAATATGGCAGTAATCCAATATCAATGGATTCAGAACATAATTTATTCTACAAAGCAAGCAGAGCAATAACCTTCTATAAAGATGGACCCTGCCCAGGACCATATCCAGGGCAATGTGATTTACAAGACTGGAGAAATGCAACAGGAAATGACATTTACTCAATTGAAACAAATCCTTTGTTTGTTAATCCTTCTTCAGGAGATTTCACTTTACAGTCAACTTCTCCTGCAATAAATGCAGGAGAATTTATTTCTGGTTATCATTGTAGTTTGGCAGATGATGCTGGAGGAAGCAGTTTGACTGGCTGCAGGCATTGGAGAGGTTCAGCACCAGATTTAGGTGCAATAGAATTCGGAGGAACACCTGCACCATGCACTACAGGACAAACAAGAAGTTGCAGCACAACAGAATCCTGTCCTGGAATTCAAACTTGCACTGCAGGAAGCTGGGGTTCTTGTGTAGACATTCCAGATGACGGATGCCCTGTAATTCCTTGTACTAACGGAGACACTCAACCATGCACTACAACAGAAAACTGTCCTGGAACACAAACATGTGTTAGTGGAAGCTGGGCTGCTTGTACAGACAATCCAAGCGATGGCTGTCCAACTCCAAGCCCAGGAAGCATTACTGCAACACATTTAGTTCCTTCAAGCGATTCAAGCTTTCCTCAAGGGCAAGCATTCACATACCAAACAAAAGTATCATGTTCAGGAGGATACTGCGGAAACATAACAGCAACATTAGATCCTTTATTGTCTTTGAATAAGCCTGCTACTGCAAGTTCAACTGAAACTAGTTCTTTTGGGCCAGAAAAAGCAGTTGATGGAAGCACTGCTTATGGCAGCAGGTGGGCTTCAAATTATAATTCAACTGCATGGTGGCAGGTAGACTTGCAGAACACTTATAATATTACTTCAATTGATTTAGTTTGGGATGCATCTTATGCTTTAGAATATAAAGTGCAGGTTTCAGAAGATGGAAGTAACTGGATTCAGGCATTCCATGAAACAGCATCCAATGGAGGAACAGATTCAATAACTTTATCCAATAATGCAAGATATATTAAAATTGAATGTTTACAGAAAGGCAGGCCAGGCTCAAATTATTCAATCCAAGAAGTAAGCGTTTTTGGAGACGATTCAACAGCAAAAGGAGTTATTCCAAAAAATGCTGGAACCCCATTTTATACTACAAACAACAATCCTCAAACCTGCACAAACTTAGCAGACGGAAGTTCTTGTACTAATACTTGGAGTGTAATACCAACAGGCGGAATAGGAGAAGAATACTCTTTTTTTGTAAAATACCAGCCAGAAAATGCTAGTATTCCATCAAAAAACACTACAATAAAAATGATTACAATAAGCGAAGGAACAGGCTGTCAAGAAAACTGGACTTGCACTGAATGGAGTGCATGCATTGGAGGAAACCAGACTAGAACTTGTACTGATAATAATGACTGCGGAACAGAAAATAATAAGCCTCCTGAAAGTGAATCCTGTACTGAATGCGATTTCACTGACTTCAGGCCATGCACTACAACAGAATCATGTGACGGAACACAATACTGCAACCAAAATGGAACATGGGATCCTGTTTGTTTTGATACTTTCCCAGATGATAATTGTCCAATATTAGCTTGTGCTGACAGTGAACTAATAACAGAATTATGTGAATGCGGAGGAGAAAACTATTCAACAGGATACTGTTGTCAGAATACTCATCAGACAACGCCTTGTATTAGTGATTGTGTTGAAGGCCCAATAACTGAAGCATGTTATTGTGGAACAGAAGAATATGATTCAGGTTATTGTTGCGGAGTAGGAGGAATGAATCCTCCAACACATCAAACTTACTCTTGTGATGCTACTTGTAGTCCTGGAACAACACAAGCATGCAATACAAGTGATGATTGTGCTGGAATACAAACATGCAATGCTTCAGGTTTTTGGAGTTCTTGTGTTGACACTCCAGATGATGATTGTCCTGCTTGTGTACCAGATTGGGGTTGTGGTTCTTGGAGTGCTTGTATAAACGGAAGCCAGACTAGAACTTGTGTTGATGATAATGATTGTGGTTCAAATACAGGAAAGCCTTCTGAAAACCAGGCGTGTGGAGTATGTGATTTCACTGATGTAAGAGACTGCACTACAGATGAAGGTTGTACTGGAAGTCAGGTTTGTGATGTTACTGGAAACTGGGATTCAATTTGTTATGATAATAATCCAGAAGATAATTGTCCTGCGTGTGTTGAAGAATGGAGTTGTGGTTCCTGGAATTCATGCACAAACGGAAACCAAACAAGAAATTGTACTGATTTATCTGAATGTGGCACTACAGAGTTTAAGCCTTCTATAAGCCAGTCTTGTGGAACTTGTTCTAGTGGGGTAACACAGGCATGCACTACAAGCCAAGGGTGTGCTGGAATTCAAACTTGTGTGAATGAGAGTTGGGGTTCTTGTGCTGATATTACAGGAGATGGTTGTCCGACAACAACAAACTTGAAAGAATTAATTCTTACAGTTGAA
>JAHJUD010000149.1 GCA_018829335.1 Microcaldota archaeon
AAAATTGAAGTTAATGCAGAAGAAATCACTGTATTAAATTCTTCAAATCCTGTTCCATTTAATGTCGAAGAAGAAGTTAAAGCAAACGAAGACACAAGACTAAAATACAGGTATTTGGATTTAAGAAGAGAAAAAATGTTTGGCAACCTCTTGCTGCGCCATAAAGTGATTAAAGCAATGCGTGATTTTTTTGATTCACAAGGTTTTCTTGAAATTGAAACTCCAATCTTATCCAAAAGCACTCCAGAAGGCGCAAGAGATTATCTTGTTCCAAGCAGGAAAATGCAGGGAAAATTTTTTGCTTTGCCTCAAAGCCCTCAAATCTACAAGCAACTGCTGATGGTTTCAGGTTTTGACAAATACTTTCAGATAGCAAAATGTTTTAGAGATGAAGATTTAAGAGGAGACAGACAGCCGGAATTCACTCAACTGGATTTGGAAATGAGTTTTGTTGAAGAAGAAGATGTTTATTCTTTAATGGAAAAAATGATGAAATATGTTTTTTCAAAGGCATTAAATGAAGAAATAAAAATTCCTTTTCCCAGAATGGCTTATTCTGAAGCAATCAAAAAATACAATTCAGACAAACCTGACACAAGAAAAGAAACAAAACTAAAAAACTCTTTTTTGTGGCTAACGGATTTTCCTTTATTTGAAAAAAACGATGAAGGAGAAATTGTTCCATGCCATCATCCTTTTACTCAATTCAACAAAGAAGACGAAAAATTGTTTGATTCAAAAAACAAAAAAGATCTTTTGTCAATAAGAAGCCGTTCATATGATTTGGTTTTGAATGGAACTGAATTAGGAAGCGGTTCAATAAGAATTCATGACAATAAAACCCAGCAAAAAGTATTTGATTTTTTGGGGATAAACGAAAAACAGGCAAAAGAAAAATTTGGTTTTTTGTTGGAAGCATTTCAGTTTGGCGCTCCCCCGCACGGAGGCTTTGCAATAGGTTTAGACAGGCTGATAATGCTGTTAACTGGAAGCGATTCAATAAGAGAAGTGATTGCTTTTCCAAAAAACAAACATGCTGTTGCTTTAATGGAGAACGCCCCAAGCGAAGCAGCAAAAAAGCAGTTAGATGAATTGCATTTGCAGAATAAAAAATGATTTTTTCTGAGAACCAAAAAAAAAAGAAAAATGAAAACAAAAAAGCAACTGAAAACAGATCAAAAGAAAAAAAGAAAAGAATCAGATTCAAAACAATTTTTTTGACAACTTTGGCAAAGGAATAAGCATTAATTCAGACTTCCTCTAATACAACCATTGTGGTTGTGTCGTTGATTCCTTCAATTGCCCTTAAGTCTTTCATTAAAATTTTGTTTAATTGCTGAATGTTTTTGGCTCTTAATTTAATCATTAAGTCCATTTCTCCTGTTATTACATCAACTGATTCAACAAAGCCAAGTTTTCTTATTTTTTCTGCCAATTCATTCCATAAAACTTCTTTTTTAATGCTGTGGGCAATGCTGCATAAAACATAACCGCACAAGCTTAATCCAAGTTTTTCATGGTTTACTTCAACAGAATATTTTTCTATTATTCCTTCTTCTTCCATTTTCTTTATTCTGTTATGAACTGTAGTCAAAGGAATGCCTGTTTTTCTGGAGATTTCTCTGGACGAAAGCCTGCTGTTATCCCTTAAAAGCTCAAGAATTTGTTCGCTTTTATGATCCATTATGAAACAATGTTCCGAAAATATATAAATTTATCGCTTGTTTTTGTATTTTTTTCCATTTTTTCGGGATTTTATTTATATATTTGCTTGTATATTATGTTTTCTTGTTCAGCCTTTTGAATCTGGGTGTGACTTAAAGCAGCCGCTTTCACAAGGCTGAATCAATTTTTTCATTTATCAGTTTTGTCAGTCAACTTTTTTTAATCAACTTCTTCTAATACTGTTAAAGTTATTGTTTTGTCTATTCCTTTAATATTCCTTAATTCTTCTGTGATTAACTTGTTTAACTGCTGAATGTTTTTTGCCCTTACTTTAATGATTAAATCCATTTCTCCTGTGATAATGTCAACTGATTCAACAAAATTAAGTTTCTTTATTTTTTTTGCGATTTCTTTTTGCGAGGTTTTTCCTTCAGGATCATAATGAACTGAAGCCATAATATAAGCACATAAATTCACCCCCAGCTTTTTCTGGTCAATTTCAATTGAATACTTTTTTATTATTCCGCTTTGATTCAGTCTTTTTATCCTGTGGTAAATGGTAGTTAACGGAATTCTTGTTTTTTTTGAGAGTTCTTTAGAGGAAATCTTGCAGTTTTCGCTTAAAATTCTAAGAATTTGCTGGCTTTTGTTGTCAATTTCTACAACTTTTTGTGCCATAATTGTATTATTCATCCAAAAATCCTTTAAATTGTTGTATTTTTTGTAGGTTTATTCAATTTTTTTTGGGTTTATTTTATATAGTTCTTTGGATGCAGTTATTTTGGTGAAATAATGCAAGAAACAATCCAGCATTTAACAAGACCTGAAATAAAAGACATAATGAAGATTCAGTCTGCGGCATTAAAGGCAATTGATACTTTTATGTATTCTAGGGAGATTTTACATTTAATGCCTGTAATGATTTCTCCTTTAACTGACCCTTTAAGCCATTCAGTTTATGATGCTTCAATTGATTATTTAGGCCAAAAGTTACAACTGACTAAAAGCATGATTTTGCATAAACAGCTTGCTTTAATGTCTGATTCTTTTGCCGGAATTTATATTGTGTCTCCAAACATAAGGCTTGAAACAGAAAAATGTGCTGAAACAAAAAGGCATTTAATTGAATTCTCTCAAGTGGATATTGAACTGCCTTTTGTTTCTTCAAGAAAATTCATGGATTTAATTGAAGATCTTTTTGTTTACACTTTTTCTTTTGTTAAACAGGAATGCAGAACTGAACTCAAAGAACTTGACAGGAAACTTGCTGTTCCTTCAAAGCCTTTCAAAGTATTTGATTCAGCTGAACTAAAAAAAGAATTTGGCTCAGATTTTGAAAGAATTCTTTCAGAAAAAGAAAAATTTCCTTTTTGGATAACAGATTACTATCGTGAATTCTATGACAAACAGGACGAAAAAACAAAAAAGCACTTAAACTATGATTTGGTTTATCCTGAAGGCTTTGGTGAAGCCTTGTCTGGAGGAGAAAGAGAATTTGAATTTAAGGCAATTAAAAGAAAAATGCTTGAAAGAAAAACAGATCTTTCTGCTTTTGCTTCTTATCTTGAAACAGCAAGAAAAGGTCTGTTAAAGCCTACTGCAGGTGGAGGTTTTGGAGTTGAAAGGCTTGTAAGGTTTTTAACAGGAAAAAAGCA
>JAHJUD010000150.1 GCA_018829335.1 Microcaldota archaeon
AATGCTTCAGGCAGTTGAATTAGAATTAGGAAGCTGTTGGATTGGAAAAGTAAACAAAGAAAAAGCAAAAGAAATTCTAAAGATTCCAGATAAGTATAATGTGTTATGCGGTTTAGCTGTAGGCTATCCAGCAGAAAAAGGCGAACAAAAAACAAGAGAAAAAATCATTGAAGAATTAAAGTAAACTTTTTCAAAAAAAGTTTAATCAAAAACTTAAGCTGAAACTAAAGTAAAGGCTTTTAAGCATTAAAAACCTATTTTTAGTGAGTAAAATGAGTTTTGATGAAGAAATAAAAGCTTTTCAAACGCTTAAAGATGACTTGTCAAAAGAAAAAGGCGAATTTAATGATGCTCTAGAAGAATTTTTAAGTCAAAGAGGAAAAGCTGCTAAAAAAAAACTGATTAAAATTGCAGAAAGATTAAATATAACATATGACGTCGCAGTAGAAATAAGGACAATGATAACCAATGGAATAAACTCTGGCCAAAAAGGCTATCCTCATAAAACCAATTTAGAAATAAGAGACATTTTAGACGAACTCCATAAAATAAAAAAAGAAAAAACATCATTTGAAAAAGCAAGGAAAACAAGCTTTTTGTTGAAAAATAAAGGAACCTTTAAAAGAAATGTAACTGCAACAACAAAACGGCTTTCACGCAAATTAGGAGTCAGATGGGGAATTAAAAGAATAAGACTTCTAAAGTGATTTTATGGGTTATCTTGAAAACAAACAAAAACTAGAAGAAGCAATAAAAGAATACAAAAAAGAATTCTCTCTCAAATAAACTTTTTCAAAAAAAAGTTTAATCAAAAAAACCTTTTTAGAAAAAAGGTTTATCAAAAACAACTTTTAAGAAAAGTTGTATCAAAATTCAAAGAAGAATTCCCTTTCTAATAATTTTTTCTTTTCTCCTTTCCCTGAAACAATTTTAGTGTTAGTGTTTGATTCAATTTCTTTTTTGAATTTTTTCAAAAAATTTTCGTCAGAGCAATCAAATTTCATTTCAACTATTTTATTTGGATTAAAGCCTTTGTTTTTTCTTTCAGACTGGATTAATCTTGTTAATTCAGCTAACTCCCATGAATCTTTCAGCTCTGAATCAGCTTCAATGTTTAAATGAATTTTAACTTCTTTTAATTCCAAAAAAGAATAATTTCCTTCAGGCTTTGATTTAGACACAACAACTTTTTCCACGTTAACCATTAAAGCAAGGATTTCTTTAGTGTTTTCAAAAGAAAGCTTTACTGATTCCAAAACCAGTTCTTTTAATTTCCATCTCAACCTTAATTTTTCTTTTTCTCTTAATGAAAGAACTGACTGGGAAATTTCTTTAATTAAAGCAAACTCTTCTTCTAAATCCAAGTCAATGAACTTTTTGTTTGCTTCAGGCAAAGAAAGCAAGTGAACTGATTCAGCTGATTTTTTATCCCTGAAATCCTGATAAATGTACTCTGAAAGATGCGGTAAAACAGGAGACATTAATTTAAGCAGATTAATTAAAACAAAATTCATTAAATCTGAAGCAGCTTTATCTTTTCTGTTTCGAATTAATTTAATATAAGTCCTGCTGAATTCTTCTGTAATAAACCAGTTCAAAGAAGAGACAACTTTAGGGTAAAAATAATTTTCATAGTTTTCGTTTACTTCTTTAATTAGAGAATTTAATTTGGACAAAATCCATTTGTCTTCTGGCTTTAATGTTTTTAGCTCTTTTTCTGAAACCAAAGAATTTTTTTCTAAATAAAGGTTTAAGTAATTGTATGAATTAAAAAAGATTCCAAAAAATTTGTTGATGTCTTTGAATGCATTCCAATCAAATACTATGTCTTCTCCTTTAGATAAAGAACAAAAATAATACCTTAAAAAATCCCTGTTATGCTTTTCAATTACTTCTTTTGGCTGGATTGCATTTCCTTTAGATTTACTCATTTTCTTTTTGCCTAAATCCAATACCATGCCATGAGCCATTATTGTCTTGAATGGAATTGAATCAAAAGAAATCGTTGAAGTAATTAACTGTGAATTCCACCATCCTCGCACTTGTTCTGTTGCTTCAATGTTTAAGTCTGCAGGCCAGAATTTTTTGAATAAGTTTTCTGAATGAGGATAATTTAATGCAGCCCAAGAACTAACTCCTGCATCAAACCATACATCCAATACTTCTGGAACCCTTGAAAATTCTCCTCTACAAGAACACTTAAATTTAATTTCATCTATTTCAGGTTTATGCAAATCCAGTTCTTTTGAAATTTTTGCAGATTTTCTTAATTCTTTCACTGAACCAAAAACTTTTCTTTTACTGCATTTATCACAAATCCAGATCGGTAAAGGCGTACCCCAATATCTTGCCCTAGAAATCGGCCAGTCAGACAATGATTCAATCCAGTTTTTCATTCTGTCATTCATCCAGGAAGGAACCCATTTGTTTTCTTTATTTAATTCCAGCATTCTTTCACGGATTGAACTTACTTTAAAAAACCATTGAGGAACAGAAATCATCAATAAAGTGCTTTTACAACGCCAGCATATAGGATAATCGTGAGTGTAATCATGCCTGTAGATTAATGCATTATCTTTTTCTAAGTCTTCAATTATTTCTTTGTCTACAATCCTTGCTTTTTTTCCTGAATATTTTCCTGCTTCTTTTGTCATTTCACCGTTTAATTTTACAGGAGACAAAGCAGGCAGATTGTTTTCTTTTCCTACTTCAAAATCTTCTCTTCCATGGCCTGGAGCAGTATGAACTAAACCAGTTCCTTCCTCTAAATTAACATAACGTGAACTCAAAACCACTCTATAAGCGTTTTTCATTTCAGGAAAAGCAAGATTTTTTGACAAAGGGTTTTCATATTTCATTCCTTCTAATTCTTTTCCTTTCCAGACTTTTTTTTCTGTGAATCCTGCTTCAACTGCATCCATTAATTTTTGAATTAATTCTTTTGCAATAATCCATTTTTCCCCGTTGCTTAATTCAATTTCAGAATACTCATAATCAGGGTGAACCATTACTCCAGTGTTTGCAGGCAAAGTCCACGGAGTAGTAGTCCAGATAACCAGAAAAGTGTTTTTTTTGTCTTTTAAAGGAAATTTAACATAAACTGAATTATCAGTTTGTTTAATGTATTCTATTTCATTAAATGAAACTGCAGTCTCACATCTAGGGCAAACATGAACTGAATACTTGTCTAAATACAATAAACCTTTTTCTTCTGCTTTCTTGAAAGTCCACCAAATTGATTCAATGTATTCATTCTTTAAAGTAATATAAGGGTTTTTCCAGTCCATCCATACCCCAAGGTTATCAAATTCCTGATTTTGCTGGTCAATGAATTCTGTTGCATAATTCCTGCATTTTTCAATGAATTTTTTTATTCCATACTTTTGTATATCTTGTTTTGATTTTGTACCAATTTCTTTTTCTACTTGGAATTCAATTGGAGTTCCATGAGTGTCATATCCCGGCCTGTCAAAAACATTAAAGCCTTTCATTCTCTTATAGCGTATTGCAACATCTTTGAGGATTTTATTTAAAGCAGTTCCCATGTGAATATGGCCTGTTGCATAAGGCGGACCGTCCATGAAATAAAAGTATTTTTTTTGTTTTGCGCTTTGTTCCCTGACTTTTACCGGAACTTTGTTTTTTTGCCAGTAATCTCTTATTTCTTCTTCTTTTTTCAGAGAAAAATTTTCCAGAGTCATTTTATTATCACATAGCAGTACGACCTTGCGCCGTACGTTTTGTTACACCTTTTGGCAGTACGGCTTTAGGCCGTACGTTTTGTTACACCTTTTGGCAGTACGGCTTTAGGCCGTACGTTTTGTTACACCTTTTGGCAGTACGGCTTTAGGCCGTAC
>JAHJUD010000019.1 GCA_018829335.1 Microcaldota archaeon
CAAAACCAAGGCGCAACAACACAAATTTATATTCAAAATCCAGGAACAATCAGAAATGCTTTAATTAGATTTAACGGAATTGAAGCTTTCATTAATCCAGGCTCTGAAATTGTCTCTGCAACAATAGACATGAATACTTCATTAGTAAGCGGTACAGGAAGCCCTACTTTATCAGTTTACAATATATGGAAATATCCCTGGACTGAAGCAGACTCCAGCTGGAACAAATTTGACGGAACAAATTCATGGTGCAGTGGAGGAGCAGAAGGCACTGCAGGAAACCAGCAATACAATAATTCAGCAGGCTGCGCAGGAGGAGCTGACAGGAAACCAAGTTATGAAGACACTTTAACATTAACCAAAGGAGCAACAAACTTTTATAATAGATTCTGGAGCGAAACTGACGGAACACTTGAGGTAACTGCTTCATTGCAGGACCAGCTAAATGCATTTTATGCCGGTTCAATAACTGAATGGGCTGGCTGGCTGATTAAAACTGACATCGAAACAATAACTTCTTATTCAAGTGAATACGGAACCTTAGAAATCCAGAAAAAAAGAAGGCCTAAATTAAAGGTTGGCTGGAATGACCCTCTAAATTTTGGCGCACCACTTGACCCTCCAAAAGATGCAAACAACTTAAATTTGTATGTTGACGTTAAATGCAATTCATGGGGATTAAAAGATTTTAATTTAACAATAACTGATGCAGAAAACCATGAAACACAATTAAAAACAAAAATAATTGACTTTAATGCTTATGAAGATGAAGAAAATATTTTTCCTTACCCAGACAGAGGGCCTCCAGGGGTAAACCTTAGAGGACCATTATATGCAGCAGACCATGGAAGGTTATATGCAGAAGCTTTTGGGGTAACAGACTATGAAACAAATATAAACCATTTTTTTGAAAACGGAACCTGGATGGTATGCGCTGAAAACATTTACACAGGCGGCGGACTGATTCAGTGTATTTTAAACCAAGATCTTATACCTGAAGGCCACTGCAAGTTTACTGATACTATTCCAGGATTAGATGACCAAAATATTAGTGCAGAAGATTATGATTTTCTTATTGGAAGCTCTTCTGTATTCCAGCAAGTACAAGACGAAGGCTTCTTAGTTTGCAACACAACAGGCCACAGAAAACTGCTTTTTTTTGGAACTTCAACAGCCGGTGGAAACGTTTTTTTAGATGTAGAAGACTTTTATGTAATGGATATTAGTTCTTATGTTGCTGGCCCATTTTATGTTGTAAAAGACGAAAATATTACAATAAACGGAAAAGCATTTGACAGGGAACCGCCGGATGATTTCGGAGACATAGAAATTCTCGAAGCAAAATGGTATTCTTATGATGATTTTTGCGGGCCTAAAACTGAATTTGGGGGTATATGGAAACTAGTTGACCAGACTTATACACCATTTAACATTGACGGAAACATAAACTGGGATGTTAATGCAACAATTCATTGCGATGAAATTCCTCCTAATGGCTACACCAGGCTTAACCTTACAGTATGGGCAAACAGAGAATATTATCCTGGAGGAGAAAATGTTTACATTAAAGGCCACACTAAAGCAATAGTTTTATTGCGTGATTCGCTTAGAATGGATTTATTTGAAACCGTTCCCTCAAAAGCAAGAAAAAACAGTAATGTAACTTTCAGTGCAACAGTGAAAAGCAAATACGATAAACTTGACCTGAACGTTGAAGTAGAATTCAGCGTTTACGACAAAGAAACAAATGAATTAATTACAACAGTTACAACAGAATCAAAAATGGTTCCAAAATCAGGACAAAAAACTTTTACTTATTCTTTTAATACTTCAATCCAAGAAATAAAAGAAAACACTGCTTATAGAGTAACAGCAACAGCATATCTTGTAAGTGGTGCAGGCAAAGTAAAAGACAGAGATGCAATAAATGATGTCCTTGAAAGATATTTTTGGGTTTTAGATGCAGAAGACAAGCTATCGCAACTGCCTGAAACAAACTTAACTGGAATTTTATTGGTTTTAGTTGCAGTTTCATTGATTTTACTGAAAACAAAAAAGGAATAAAAAAAATGAATAAAGAATTTCGAAGGCAGTTTTTGCATTTCTTTTTTGGAAGCATTGTAATACTTGCAATTATTTTTTTTGGAACAACAAATTTTTTGATTGCAAACTCTTTGATTCTTGTTTTAGGATACCTGCTTTCGCTTCAGATAAAAAAAGGATTAAAACTTCCTTTAATAAAAAACTTTTTGGATTACGCTGGAAGAAGCATAGAAAAACAGATTCCAGGAAAAGGAGCATTAACTTTTTTTGTTGGAACACTAATTACAGGAATAGTGTTTTACAACAATCAGCTTATATTTATTGGAGCAATAATTCCCTTGGTTTTCGGAGACAGCACTTCAACAATAATAGGAAAAGCAATTGGAAAAATTGAAATTTCTGGAGGAAAAACATTAGAAGGAAGCACTGCAGGAGTTTTAATTTCTTTTTTGTTTTTGTCAGTTTTGTTCCCTTTATCAACTGCATTTATTGCAGCTTTAGCGGGAATGGCAATGGAATACCTTCCAATAGAAGACAATTACACTATTCCAATAGCAACAGGAATAGCTTTAATGCTATTAATTTAAAGTTTTCCAAACAAAACTTTTTCGGGCCTATAGTCTAGTGGATAGGATGACAGCCTCCTAAACTTTTTTCGCAAAAAAGTTTAATCAAAAAAGCAAACTTTCCTGCGGAAAGTTTGTTTACGGAAATTATTCAAAAAAGTGCAGCAAACCTTTTTCTTTTTGGACAACCTGCACTTTTTCTTTTTTGGAAAAAGAAAAAGGGCGGAAGCTGTGGACCCGGGTTCGACTCCCGGTGGGCCCGTA
>JAHJUD010000151.1 GCA_018829335.1 Microcaldota archaeon
CTAAAGTTTTGGGTTCAAAGAAAATAGTTACAGTTTATGCAAACGAAATTTATAAACAGCTTCCAAAAGACACTTCAGACACTCCTGTTACTGTCAGCCCTTATGAAATAATCAGAATTCCAAAAACTAAACTGCCGGTTGAGGTAATGAGAAAGCAGGTAAATGTTTTGCCTGATGAACCAGAACCAGTAGACTGTGCTAAAGAAGGAGAAAGATTTTCTAAAGTCTTTAAAGAAGATTATCCTTTTGAATGCTGTCCTGGCTTAACTGAATGGAATTCAGGAATGGATACAAGCCTTTCAATTGCAGGACAATGTTATGGAACAGGAGCGGCAGCAGGTTCTCCTGTCGGAACATGCATTAACTGCGGCAACGGAATATGTGAAGAAAAAGAAGATGTATGCAATTGCCCTAAAGATTGTTCTGGAGGTGAAGGTTCTGATTATGCTACAGTAGAAGACTTTTGCGACAAATACTGGAAGCCTTCAATTACTGAAATGTGTGAAGGGGATTTCTCTGACATAATGGAAATATGCATTTTCAAAGACAAGTGCACTGTTGTTCCAGACGTTGAAATTGAAGTAGCTTTGAATATTGCTGAAAACAGTGATTGTGTTCAGGTAGGAACAATAACTGAAAATTACAGCTACAAGAACGGAGATTTCTGGATTACAATTAACCCAATAGTTGAAAGAGAAGACTGTAAAGCTTTTTGTGTGGTTGATGCAGAATCAGAAACAGCAGAATCAGTTTGGGAATGCGAAACAATAGCATCATAAAATTAGAATAAATGGAATGGGAAAAATCCATTCCTTTATTTGTTTTTTATTTTTTTTGGATTATTTTTCCCATTTTTTCATGAGATTCAACATTATTGCGTTTTGTGCATGTAATCTGTTTTCTGCCTGATCAAAGACAATTGATTGTTTTCCGTCAATTACTTCTGCTGTTTGTTCCATTCCTCTAATTGCAGGCAAACAATTCATAAACACTGCATCATCTTTTGCTTTGCTCATTAATGCTTCATTTACCTGAAAAGGCATAAATAATTTAACTCTTGCTTCCTGCTGGTCTTCTGGAATATGATAACTCATCCAAGAATCAGTGTAAATTACATCAGCATTTTCAACTGCTTTTTCAGCGTCATTGAGTATTTCCACTTTGCTTCCGGTTTCTTTTGCGTTTTCCATTGCTTTATCTAATACATCTTTTTGTGGTTCAAATTCTTTTCCTTTAGGGCAGCCGATAGAAATATTCATCCCAACCATTGAACAGCCAAGCAATAAAGAATGAGTTACATTATTGTTGCTGTCCCCCAAATAAGCTAATTTTATTTCTTTATGTTTTCCTTTTTTTTCTTTTATTGTCTGCAAATCTGCAATAATCTGGCATGGATGGTATTTGTTTGTTAAAGCATTAATTACCGGAACATCAGAGTATTTTGCTAAAGCATCCAAGTCTTCTTGTTTAAACAATCTTGCCATTATTATGTCAACATATCTTGAAGCAGTTTTTGCTGTGTCTTCAATTGATTCTTTTTTTCCTAAAGGCGAATCTTTAATTGAATAAAATATTGCATGCCCGCCCATTCTTGTCATGCCTGTTTCAAATGAAATTCTTGTCCTCAAAGAAGGCTTTTCAAACAACATCATTAAAGTTTTGTCTTTCATTGCAGTTGAAAAATCCTTTGGATTTTTTTTTATTTCAATTGCTTTATCGATTATTTCAGTTAATTCTTTTCTTGTTAAGTCATTCAAACTTCTTAAGTGCATTTCATCCCCCCAAGTTTTAGTAAATCAATCCCTAAATCTTTTTTTATTCTTAATCCTTCAATTCTTATTTTGATGCCTGTAGAAAAGAGAATTTTTTTAAAGAGAAGGCCTTCTTGGGGCAGAACTCAGGCAAGACTCAGAAAAGAAAGAAAAACAGACAGGTTTATTTCTTCAATCTGGCATTTTTCTAAAAAGCTGGATAAACAACACCCTGTTTCAGAGAAACGAGGAAGCAAAAGGTCTTCTCAAGAGGAAAGAAACAATCTTATTCAACAACAAAAAATGGCTCGTTTTTTGTTTAATCTTGGATTAAAAGAATGTAAGTTTTCAGCTGAAACAAACAACAAAATGAGACATCTTTTTTCCATTTTAAGCAGAAGAATTAATCCTGAAAGCCATAAAAAAGGAGTGTTTATTGTTTCAAAAAAAACTGTTGAACAAGAACAAGCACTTGCCGAAGAAATAGGTGAAAGAAATTTAAGTAAATTTTATGTTGAGTTTTCTCAAATGTGTTTTGATTTTGGAATAGTTCAATTAGGCGCTAGTTTAGCCAGAGGAGGAGTAGGGGGAGAACACACAATAATTAATGCTTCTCATAAAGTGGCAAGTCTTATGCAAAGAGTGTTGCCGGAAGATTATTAATGTCGTTGTAATTTTTCAATCACTCAAATTTTTTGTTTTTATCATCCTGTCAATTGCCTTTTTTGCTTTAATCCTGATTTCTTTCGGCACTTCAATTATTTGCTCTTCTCTGGGTTCTTTCAGCACTTGTAAAATAAGTTCCAGATTGTTTTTTTTCATAAAAGGGCATAACTCGCATGTTCCAACAAAATTTTTTTCAGGCAGTTCAACTTTCATTCTGTCGCTTAAACCGCATTCAGTTACCATCATAAAAGATTCATCTAAATGAGTTTTAGCATAATTTATCATTCCGCTTGTTCCGCCTGAAAAATCAGCTAAAGTTACAACAGACGGACTGCATTCAGTGTGAACTAAAATTTTTACTCCAGAAAACCTTTTTTTTGTTTCCTCAATATCTTTTGCCTTAAATTCTTTATGTACAACACATAATCCTTTCCAAGAAATAATTTTCTTTTTTGTTTGATTCTGAATATTTTGCGCCATTAATTCATCCGGCAGAAAAATCACTTTATCTGAATCAAAACTTTCAACTACTTGTAATGCATTAGCTGAAGTACAGCAGGCATCACATTCAGCTTTAACTTCAGCTGAAGTATTAATATAACATACAACCGGCACATTTGGAAACTGTTTTTTCATTTTTTTTACGTCTTCTGCTGTAATTGATTCACTTAAAGAACATCCTGCTTGAACTGAAGGCAATAAAACAGTTTTTTTTGGTGAAAGGATTTTTGCTGTTTCTGCCATAAACTTTACGCCTGCAAAAACAATTATTTCAGCTTTAGTTTTTGCAGCCTGTCTGCTTAATTCTAATGAGTCTCCAACAAAATCTGCTACTCCATAAATTATGTCTGGAGTCTGATAACTGTGTGCAAGAATAACTGCATTCTTTTCTTTTTTGATTCGGTTAATCTCTAAAGTTAATGCAGCCCTTTCTTTGCATTCATCTAAACTGAAATGAGTTTTTTTTAGTTTTTCATACAGCCTTTGCGCTTCTTTTTCTAATTCTTTTTCTGAATAAAAAGAATGCTTTTCCATAAGTAATTTCTCTGACAACACCTTTTTAAGCATTGAAATTTTCAGTTAATTTTAATTACGTTAAGGAAATCTGCTCTTTCAAAGTCTTTGTCGTTTGTTAAAATGTCTTCTATTCTGTTTTGTTTGCAGGTTGAAGCAATCAATGCATCCTGAAACAATAATCCTTTTTCTTTTGATATTTTTATTGCATCAATTACAGTTTCTTTGTTTATTTCAAGTATTTCTATTCCTTGATAAGAAATAATTTCGTTTATGGCTTTGAATGTTTTCAATTTTTTGATTATTTCTGGCTCTTCTTTTGTTAATGCAATAGCTTCTGAATAAGAAATTTTCATCGTTCTTATTATTTCTGTAATCGCAAGTTTATGAAAAACTTCACTTACTACAATCGGATTAATGTATCCTTTTATTTCCCCGAATTTGACTTTTTCCAGAAACGAGTGTATTTTTTTTGTTGTCCTTTCTGTTGCGGCGTCCAGAAAGATATTTGAGTCAATAAAACAACTGTCAGGTAAAAGCATTTTAAGTCACTAAAATATTTCCATTTCAAGCAGTTTCTTGTAGTCTTCGTCTGAAATCTTGAAAGTAGTTTTAAGCAAAGGCTCGTTTTTTTTCCTTTTACTTTTTGCTTTCATATTAACAGAATCATCAATGCCTTATAAAAACCTTTTTCAACGTCAATAAGCGAACTTAAAGCCATTTCTGTTTTTTCTTTTTTTCTTTCTCAAATTTACTTATTTCTTTTTCCCAGTAATAAAACAGCTCTTTGCTTTTTGAACTTTTCTGTTTTTCCTTATGCTCTAAAATCCTTTTATCAAATGATTCAATTGCTTTTTTGTATTTCTTTTTGCTCAACTTTTCACCATTTCTTCTGTTTCCAAAAACTCTTTTTTAGCCAGCTCGAACAATTTTTCCACATCACTTAAAAGGATTTTTTGGGTTGCTTTTTTTCCATCTCTTTCTGATCTATACACACCCAAAAAGCTTTCAACAGTTTTTTCCTTAAATCCTCTTTTCTTAATAGATTCTTTGAATCTTTTGTTTGAATAATCTTTATTTTTTTTAAAGGACTGAATCAAAAAAAGCGTTCTAAGCCTTAATATTAATGAATAAATAACTACATTTGAATCCAAGTATTTTTTGTTATTTTTTTTATGTGCGTCAATCAATTCTTTGCTTTTTTTGAAAGCGCTTAAAGTGTCTTCAAAAAATTCCTTTAAATCAGGTTTTGTTTCCGTTTTTTTGATTTCTTCCAATAAGGGTGTGTTAAAAACAGGTTTGGCTTCCTGCAGAATTTGGTGCAAGAAAAGGTTTGAATCTTTTTTCAGTGCTTCTGTAAATTCTTCTTTTGTTTTAACCAAAAAATCAAATCTTCCTTTTCTTTTCAGTCCAATCTTTTTATCTGAAATAACCAGTAAATCCACATCAGAGTTTTCTGTCTGTTCTTTTCTTGCAAAACTCCCGTACAGGAATATTCCTTGAATTCCACTAAAATAAGGCTTTAGCATTTCCATTACTTCTCCTTCAATATCCAAAGGTTTTTCCTCTAAAATAACTGAAACTTTTTTTCCAATCCATTTCTTTGGCGTATAAACAATGCTTCCGTTTCCAAACCTAACAACTTCTTTTTCAATCTCTTCCCTGATATTAAACGTCTTAATCATAGTATATACAAGTATATACCTAAATGTTTTTAAAGGTTCTTTAATAACCTGATAAGAATCCAGCATAAAAACCTTTTTCAACGTCAATCAGCGAAAAGCAGTCAAAGACTAAAAAGAAACTTTTTTATATGATGTCACTCTTATTATAATTAGTGATTAAATGAAGCCAAAGGGAAGAAAAAGAACTGTTAATGTAGTGATAAGAAAAAAACCTATTATAGGAAAGCCAA
>JAHJUD010000020.1 GCA_018829335.1 Microcaldota archaeon
CTGTCATCAAAATTGTCATCGTCTGAAGGAACTTCTTCTGAGTCGTCGTCACCCGTTGGCTCGTCGTCTTCTTGAAATCTGTATAATTCTTCAACCATTTTATGGCCTCCTTGAAATTAATACAAAAAAAGTAAACCATACAGTATTTATTTGGTTTCGGTTTTGGGTTTAGCCGGCTTTTTCAGGTTTTTTAAGTTACGGATGTAATAGCCTAAAGGGCTTTTTATTCCTTCACACGAATCATTTTGCATACATAGGCCGTGTTCTATTACTTTATTGCATGAAGGACTAGAATACTTTGGTTTTGCTTCAATTCCTTTAATGTTTTTAAAATGATATTCAGCCAGCTTTTCCTTGTAATTTGATGCACGAGAATAAAGCTTTAAGAAATCTTCTTTTGAAAGCCTTGAATTAATCAAAAAACAGGCTAAATCAAAGTTTGCTATATGAGTTAATTTTGAGCCAGAAGAAAGCTTTTCGTAAAGGAAAGACATGCAAGGCGGGAATAAGTCAGGTTTTAAGGTTGAAGAAAACTTGAATTCTGGAAGAGTTTTTTTAAGGGAAAAAAATTCTGCTTTAAGTTTTTTGGCTGTTTCCTTGAATTTTTTCGGAAAACTTTTTGCCGGAAGAGGCAGAGAAAAAAAGATTTTATTGTAAACTAAAGCAGAAATAAAGCGTATTCCGTCATTTCTTGAAAGCAATACTTTTCCTTTTGAAATGTTTTGGTTGACTAATTTTAAGTCTTTAAAGAAAGGCAATGACAGGAAATCCATTAAATTAATTGAAAGCAGAAAATCTTTTTTTTCCGGAAAAAAATATTTTATTGCAAAATCATCAAATAACTCCAGTAATTTTTCGTTGTTTTTTTCTTTTTCAAGAAATTTGAATGCACTAGAAGAAAGCATTAAAGAAAATTTCCTGTTTAATTCAACTGAATTGATTTCAGACAACAAGATTTTGCATACAGGAAAAGCATAGATTTCATTTAACATTAATTCAGGAGAAGAAGACAATTCATGCAAAAAATAAGTTTTTCTTTTGAAGGCATTCAAAACCATTAATTCTGCCCTCTGCATTACTTCAGGGGAAACATCTTCCAGCAAAAACTTTTCTTTTTTAATTAATTCTTTTGCTTTGTTTGAAAAAGGAAACCTTTGGGCAAAAACCAGTTCAGATTTAGCCGGCATAACAATACTTTGAATTAAAAGAAATAAAAAGGGAATTAGGGGAAAATGCCTTTGATTAAAACATTTCCTTCAATTCCTTTATGCTTAAAAACCTCTTGAAGTTTCCTTTATCTATTCTTATTAACTCTTTTTTGTATTCCTGCTTAATCATTCACGCACATTTATTTTAGTCTGATTTTAACACAAGTCCACTATAAGCCTTTTCTGGCTCTGGACTTTGATGTTAATGCTTTCACCTTTTTTTATCTGCAAGTAATCTGCGATTTCCTTTGAAACAGGAATAGCAAAACTGTTTCCTACTCTGGAAATTTTTTTTCTTGACTCAAAAGGCATGGGAATGTTTAACTTGGAAACCTTATCAAAAACCCTGTCTCCTTCCTTTGAATCAAAAAGTTCTTCCTTGCATTTAGGGCAATAAAAAGCATTAACATCCCTTACAATAACACTTCCGTCAAAGAAATCCATTTCAGTCTTGATTTCCCTTAATTTTTCTCCGCAAACACACTTCATTTTCTCACCTGATAAATTTTATCATGGTGCTGAAAATCTTCAAATTTAATTTTTTTGGTTTTTTTGTCAAACCTGAAAATCAGAACAAAACTTGAGTCAATATGAACTCTCTTAAATTCACTCAAAACATAAGAAAGGTTTTTGTAATGTTCAATGTCTTCACTACTGCAGATTTCATTTATTTTTTTCATGACTATTTCAAAACGAATTCCGTCTTTTTTTGACAATTTTTTAAGAATTTTTTGTAACTTTTGGCTGACTTCAAATTCATGCATCTAAAAGTTCCCTTCTAAGCCTTTCAACACTTGAAAATTTCTTGAACTTGCCTTTATCTATCTTCAAGAGCTCTTCCCTGTATTCTGGCCTCAACTCAGGTTCCAAAATAGATTTTTCATATTGATCTACAATCAAATTAATCGCTTCGGATTTATTCTTCAACCCATACTTACCTTTAACAATAGTCAAAACCCTGTTCTGGCGTTCCTTTAAATCCACTAAAGACTGAACCATAAAACCACCAATAATAAAACATAATGAAATATAATAAAAACTTATGTTTATTATGAGAATTAAAGAATCATGTGCGCTAAATGGAATTGTATTGTGCTTCCGCCAATTGAATAAGAAACCTTCATTGGCGCATCGCCTTTTAATTCTAATTTGATTTTTGAATCAGGGTCAGCTTCTTTTACAATATTGCTTAAAAAATTCAAAGAATATTTGCTGACTACTTCGCTGTTGGTTTTAACTATAACATTTTTTGCTTCTTTTGCTACAGTTTTTAGCGTGCCAGAAGAACCTCTTGCTTCAATCATAAACTGGTTTGCTTTAGCCCTTAAAACAACAGAGCTTCCAAAAAGTGCAGCATCTTTTAAGGACTCCTTAAACATTCTTGCATTAATTTCAACTGTTGCATCAAATTTAGTTGAAGGAACATTAATTTCTTGTTCTGAAACATCAATTAAAGGCAGTCTAAAAGAACGTGATAATTCGCCTTGAAAATGAATTGACATTTCGTTTTCAGTTAAATCCAAAGTCATTCTGTCGTTTTGCAGGATTCTGGACATAATTTTGTTTAATTCAACTAAATCTACGCCAACATAAGTTGGTTCAATTGAATATTTGTCAAAAGAACTTTTTGCAATAGAATAATCAACTAAAACGATTTGGCTTGGGTCAATTGCCTTAAAGCTTATTCCTGAATCATTAAAACGAAAGTTTCCTTCAGAAATAAAAGTTGAAATAGCATTAATTGCTTTAGCCCATGAATCAGTTTTCTTTAATTCTATTGCCATAATAAACCCCCTGTCCTGCAAAAACTACAATATAAGCATATTATTGCTGGTTAATCCTTTTAAATTATTCTAAAGGCAATTTTAAAAGGAGAAAAATGATTAAAGCTGTTTTATTTGACATTGACGGAGTAATAGTGAATTCAGGCAAAGCAAACCATTATTTCTGCAATGACATTCTAAAAGAACACGGAGGAAAAGAGTTAAGTGAAGAAGGATTTGAAAAAATAAAGCATTATACATTAAAACAAGCAGTAGAAGAATTTTTTCCTGAATTAGAAAAAGAACAATTAGAAGAAATAAGAAAAAAATGGAGTGGAAACTACAAAAAGTACTTAGAACACTCAAATTTGAATGACGGAATAAAAGAAAGTTTAGAATTCTTAAAAGAAAAAGGAATAAAATTAGGCGTAGTAACAAACAAAAGCAAAACAACAATGCTAGAACATTATAATTTACTTCATTTTTTTGATTATATTGTAACTGCAAATGATGTTATTGAACCAAAGCCTTCTCCTGAAGGAATATTGAAAGTTTTAAAGGAATTTAAAGTCAAACCCGAAGAAACAATTTTTATTGGGGATGCAATAGGAGACTTAAAAGCAGGGCAATCAGCAGGAGTAAAAACACTGATTTACAGGTCAGAAATTGAAAACGAAGAATTTGAAAGAATAAATGAATTTGAAGAAATAAAAAAGTTTTTGGGTGATTAAAAAAAACAGAAAAAAATTAAATGAAAAAAAATTGAATAGAAAAAATAATATTAATTGAAAAAAAATTAGAAATTTGTTTGGAGTGAAAAAATGCAGGAAAAAGATTTTGTTAAAGTGTTAAGCCCAAGGGTTGCCTGTTTAATTGTGAGCAAAAATTGTGAAGGGAAAATTAATGCTGCTCCGTATTCTTTTGTTTATCCAATAAGTTTTGAGCCTCCTTTAATTGGAATTGGAGTTGGAAAACATAAAATGACTTTCAAAAATATTGCTGAAACAAAAGAGTTTACAGTTAATGTTATCTCTGAAAATTTTGCCCAGCAAGCAGTCAACTGCGAGGAAAAAATCAAGTTTGATAAAAGAATTGAAAAAAATCAACTGCATTTAGAGGAGTCAGAGAAAATTAGTGTTCCAAGAATTGCAGAAAGCAAGGCTGTAATGGAATGCGTTTTAAGCGAGGTAATTGAATTAAAAGAAGCAGATCATGTAATAGTGATAGGAAAAGTTCTTGGAGTAAAAGCAGCAAAAAAAGACGAAATGATTGATATTGATTCAATGAATTATTTAATGCATGAAACCGGCGGGGTCTTCAGGAAAGTAGGGGAAAAAGTTTTGCTGGAAAGGATAAAGAAAAAATAGTTGAAAAAAGGAAAAATAAATGAAAATAAGAAAGTGAGAAAATGAATTACAATAAAAAAAATTCTGCAGTGCTGTTAATTGATTTTCTGGAAGAATTTGTTTATGGAAAAAAAGATGAAGTTTTATTGCCAAAAAACAGAAGCAAGAAACTGATTGCAAATGCTTTGGAATTAATTGAAAAAGCAAAAGAAAAAAAAGTTAAAGTAATTCATGTGCATTGTTTTCACGACAAAAATGATCCAATTTTCAGGCTGACGGGAATTCATGCAGTGAAAGGGAGAAAAAAGACTAAAACAATAGATGAACTAAATGGATTAATTGATTTCACTGTATACAAAAAAACTTATGACGGGTTTTATAAAACTAAATTAGAAAAACTGCTTAGAAAAATAAAAGTCAAGAATTTGTTTTTGGCTGGAATTCAATCAGATTGCTGTGTGATGGCAACAGGGTTTAGCGCAGTCTTTAATGGATTCAATGTTTTTCCTGTAAAAGGATGTGTTGAAACAAGAACAAAAAAAAGGCAGGCAATTGCAATGGAAAGATTAAATAAGCTGGTCGGAGAAGTTATTTCAATTGAAAAAATTAAGTGGTAAAAAAATGATTACTGAAGAAAAAGTTTGTTTTAAAGAACTGAAAGAAATCAGAAAAACAAGAAAAGAAATGGAATCAGGAAAAGAAAAAGAATTCAAGGAAATTTTCTGAAATTGAAGGAAAAAAAATAAATGGGAATTCTTGATGAAAGAAGAAAAAACAAAAGAAAAAAAAATTGTTTCCTTGCTGAATCTGGCTGGAAATGTTTTTTTGTTTCTTATAAAAATTTTTATTGGATTTTTAACAGGCAGTGTTGCATTGATTGCTGATTCATTGAATTCTCTTTCAGACATTTTTTCTTCTTCTCTGGCTTTAATTGCAGTCAAGATTTCAGATAAAAAGCCAGACGAAGGTCATCCTTTCGGCCATCAAAGAATTGAATCAATTGCAGGACTGATTATTGGGATTCTGGTCGCAGTAATCGGGGTTGAAACAGCAAAAGAAGGATTAATGAAACTGTTTTTTGGGAATGAAATAAGATTTGGCTTGGCTGCATTAATTGTTTTGGCAATAACAATTGCATTAAAATTATTTCTTGCATTTTACACTAAAAGGATTGCAGAAAAAACTAAAAGCATGGCATTACAGGCTGTAAGCCAAGACAGCAAAATGGATGTATTAATTTCAATTACAGCATTAATCGGAGTTTTTGGCGCAGTAAACGGTTTTCCTTTTCTTGATCCACTAATGGCTTTAGTTATTTCAGTTTATATTGTCTGGACAGGAATAAAAATTTCTTTGGAAAATTCTAACCTGCTTATAGGAAAAGCCCCAAAAAAAGAATTAATTGAAGAAATTAAAAGAAAAGCATTAGAAGTTGAAGGAGTCAAAGGAGTGCATGATGTAAGAGCACAGCATTTAGGGGTTTTAGTTCAAGTTGAAGTGCACATAGAATTAAACGAAAAACTTTCAGTTCAGCAAGCTCATTCAATTGGGAAAAACGTGCAGTATTCTTTGGAGTCAATGGAAGAAATTGACAGGGCTTTTATTCACTTGGATCCGTTTAAGGCTGTTTATTTCTGGAATAACGAAAAGTTATCAGGAAAAAAATAACTGAAATAAATAATGCTGTAAGAAAGGCTTCAAGCCAGTTCACTGAATTATTCAATAAAAACTGCACTAAATAATTTGAAATAAAGGCAATTATTCCTGCAAGAATTCCTGCAATCGCATTTGAAAGCATTTCATTCATCTTTTTTTGGCTTGTTTAAGACAATCAATGAAAGCAGCCAGCCCAAAATAAAAATAGCTAGCATTGGATAAAACTGGTCTCCGTTTTGCCTGTATGCAAAAAGAACAGTAAACCATATAGCAGTTAAAGCAGCAGTTCTTTTCTCGTAATTTTTTCTGATTAATTGCATGTACAAAATATAGCCTAAAGGGTTTAATAATTTTAACTTTAAGCTCCGTGAGGCAGAATCATTATCAGGAAAAGAATGTAAAGCAAAAACAAAACTATTCCTTCAGGCCTTTTAATTGTTAAATCACTCCAAGCAAACAGCAGGAATATTGCTGAAACAATTATAAGAAAAGGGCCTAAAACAAATAAAGTGAAATCCAATACAGGCAGTGAATTAACTAAAGCAGCAAAACCGCCTACAAAAAGAATGTTTATTATATTGCTTCCGACAATGTTTCCAATTAACATATTATGAAAGCCTTTTTTTAAGGAAACCAATGCAACAGCCAGTTCAGGCAAAGAAGTTCCTAAAGAAACCAAAGTGGCTCCGATAAAAGTGTCGCTTAAAGAAAAAAGCTTTGCAATATTTGAAGCCGAATTAACCATGAATTCTGCACCAAAATAAAGGCCTAAAAGAGAAATCAATAAAACCATTGCCTCTGAAACAAAAATTTTCTTGAAGTTTTGTTCAAACATGCGCAGGAATTTCCTGAAACTCAATAAATGCTCAATATATAATCTTACTTTGAATACTTCATGAAACTGCACTTTGAATTTAAACATAAAGAAAAGATACAAAAAGAAAAGGAAAATCAATACAAGCCCGTCAGCAAAAGAAATTGTTTTATCTAAAGCCATAATATAAAACAAAAACGTTACTCCAAGCAAAATATAGCATTCTCTTTGGAAAAGGCTTTTCTCTATTTTAAGGTTATGAAATATTGCGCTTACCCCTAAAATTAAGGCAAGGTTTGCAATATTGCTTCCAATTACATTTCCTGTTGCAATTTCAGGGTTTCCTGCAAGAGAAGCCATAACTGAAGCAGCAAATTCTGGAAGCGAAGTTCCTATTGCAACAACTGTAAGCCCAATCACTAATTCTGATACGCCAAAAATTTTAGCTAAACGCGAAGCAGAAACAACAAATAAGTCACTGCTCTTCACTAAAAGAAAAACACCTAAAACAAATAAAGCAAAAAATTCAAGCATCACTTAAAACTACAACAGCAAACTAAATAATGTTTTTCTTTAGCTTGACTCAATTCTTGGAGCCAAAAAATACTCTATTTCAGCTTTTCCTATTGCATAAGTTATTTTTACCGGAGCATTAGTTTTCAGGTAAAGATGAACTTCAGTATCAGAACTGGCCGCTTTTAACATATCCTGCAAATAACTCAAAGGAAACATTGCATAACATTCTTTTTTTGCATTTAATTCTTTCAGGTTTTTATCGTCTTTAGTTATTTCATTAGCTGAATCTCCTTTAGAAGAACCTGCTTTAATAAAAAAGTTTTTTGAAGTAACGCCTAAAGTCACATGAGTGCTGACTAAAACTGCGTCTTTTAATCCGTCTTGGATTAATCCTGCAGTGGCTTTAACTTCAGCATCAAATTCTATTTTTGGAGTAGGCAGGTCAGAAGAAGAAATTTCAATTAAAGGAACAGAAAAGCTTCTCACAGAAGAATCCTTTAACTGGATTTTAAGTCTTGAATCTTTTTCGTCTAATTCCAAAATTAATTTTTCGCTTGACTTGCTTCTGTTTAAAACCTGGCTTAAATAATCCAAATCAATTCCAATTTTTGTTTCGCTTTCAACTTTATATTCACTGAAAGCTTCTTTTGGCATTTTAAAGTCAATCATTGAAATTTGGGAAGGGTCAGCTGCTTTAAGCTTTAATCCGTCTTTTGATACAATTAATTCTGCTTCATCAATCAAAACAGAAACCGCGTCAATTGCTTTCTTGAATTCAACTGCATTATCTAAAACCAATTTCATTTTCACACCTTTTTTTCTTTTAAAAAAAATAGGATAGAAGCTAATTTAAGTATTTGCTCAAAAAAAGAAGTCAGGCAGAGGCTTTTATTTCAGTAAGCTGCCTTGCCCTAAATTTCACTAAAGAGAGCACAATTATCTCTTTTATTACTCTTGCAGTTATGTTTTTTCCTTTTTTTTCAAGGGAAACAACATTAAATTTTTCCAGCAATTCCAAATCTCTTTTCACTGCACTAAGCTGCCTTTTTGCTGTTCTGCTTAATTCAGTGATGTTTTTGTGTTTTTTTTTCTGGATTAACCTGATTAACTCTAATCTTTTCTTAGTGAAAACCTGTGTTACTTCATCATCAGATAAACTCAAAAGAAGCCCTTTGTTAGGGTACTTGCCGGGGTTTTTCCAGACTTTATTCAGGTAAGCTTTTACTGCATCCCATCTTTCCTCAGTTAATTCATAATTCATTTATTCACCTCATTTTCATTCTATCCTCAAAATAGCTTTTATACCTCTTGAAATTTTCTTTTATCTGATTCAAATAAAAATTAAAAATGTAATTAAGGTTTCTTTCCATGGAAGGAACAGGAATCGGTTCAGGAGTAATCCAAAACCTTTGTTCATGCAAAAAGCCGTGCGCTGTGTCAACTCTGTAAATTTCAAAAAAGCTTTCACAGATTTTTGCCCTGTAATTCAAAGAAAAATCAACCACAATATTTTTTTCAACTTTTAATTTAACATCAAGAAAATCACTGTCAGTCAAAGGAACAGTGAATTTTTTCAAACCCATCAAAACACCAAACTATACATTTAATGTATAGCATAGTTTATATGGTTAACTCAAAAAAAAGACTGTTTTATTAGTCTCTCTTAAACAAAATTTTTTTTCCTTTAGCTACTTCTGACGGAGTTTCTCCTTGCCGTCCCTTTCGCGCCATTAATCTAAGAGCCGCATCGCTGCGTTGATTAACACCAATAACATTAGGTCTATCTTCAAAAAAATACCATTCTTCTCTACCTTTAGCTTTGTCAAAACCATAATCAATATTTAAATCAGCTAATTCTCCATGAGCCATTAACTTCCAACCTTTTATTCCAAGAGACTCCACCGTTCTCGAATCAAAAAAATCTTTTAAGCTTCTAACTTGATGCCCACTATTGATTGTAGAATCAACAAAAATAACTGTTTTTCCTTTCCATTTTCCATTTCTTGCAGCATTAGCAATATAATTATAATCAGGTTTTTCAAAACTTACTCTGACAAACTGCATAAAAGGCAAATTTAATGCTTTTCTTACAACCAAAGCAGGAATCCTTCCTCCGATGTCATTTCCAACAAAAACAACATTATTTAAAGAAAGATTTTCTTTTTCTAAAAAAGCCAATATTTGTGTTCTAATTTTTGTATATTTTACTTTTAACAAGTTTTGTTCAATTTGGGAAAGCTCTCTTGATTTTCTACTTTTTAAAATTACTTCATTCTTTTTGTCAAGCTCAACTAATTTTTCAGTTAAAGAAAGATTTCTTGATGGTTTTCTGTTTTGAAAACGCCTAATCCTTTTACGAATAGCGGCATTTAATTTGCTGAACTTGATTCCTCTTAAAGGATTTCGCATATAAAGATATTGCTTTAGTACTTTAAAAAACTAGCACAAACCAGAAAAATCTGAATTACTTCTTCCTGAAAGAATTGCAGGAATATTATCAAACACCCAAAGTTTAATGCAACCTAAAAGAGGAACTCTAAAAACTGCTTTTCCTTTTATTTCGTTTTCGGGAACAGCGTTTTTTGTAATGCAAGCCAAATATTGAGTGTCACCAAACGAATTATTGATTGGAGTGCATTCTTGGTCAATTGAAGGATTTGCGTCTCCTTTGGTCAAAAAAAAGGTTCCGTCAGAAGCATGAATTTTTGCTATAGCACGATGAATTATTTCTTTTCCTGAAAAAGGAGAAAAATAAACTATTATGTCTCCGTCTTTTGTTACAGGAATTTTTTCTCCTCCAATTTCTAATTCTTTTGCTTCACTGACTTTAATTACAATTTTTCCTGTTGCAGGATCAATGAATTTTTCTATTGGTTCAGGAAAAGTTTTGCCGAATTCAAAATACATTTTGTTTCCAATTGATGTATTTAAGGAAACTTCTTGCGCTTTAATGTTTTTTTCTCCGTATAAAACAATTATGTCTCCTCTGTACATTTCCGGCACCATTGAAGCGCTTGAAACAATTACCATAGGAGAAGAAGTGTTAAACAGAAAACCTAAAATTGAGTATAAGAGAAAAGCAAAAACTAAAGCTGAAACAACGTAAACTATTGAGTCTATTGCTTCATCCTGAAAAGCAGGTTTTGTTTTTTTTGGATGATATTTTCTTAAAAGAATTTCAACATAAGTAAAAGGGTCAAGCCACTTTAATTTTTCCTTTAATGAGTTATATTTTTCTTTTAACATTGAAATCAAAAACTACTTCAGGTTTTTTTTGAGTTCTTTTAAGAATTCATCTAAATCTGAATCAATTTCTTTTATTGTGTCTGCTAAAACCTTTCTTGGATTTTTTGTTTTGGTTCTTAAAACAAAAATTGAGTCCGGGTCATTTGGATGGTTTAATTTGTATGCAACAAATTCTGTTTCAGGATTATCCAAAAGCTTTGTTTTAAGCAGGTTTGGCAGAGTATGCCTTTCACCTTTAATTATGAATTCAAAAAGATTTTTTTCTTCTTTTAATACTTCTATTTCCATTTCATCACCTTTACTTAAATTCGCTTGAAAGCTTTCTTTTTTCAATTGAACCGCATTTAGCGCATTTTAATGTCTTGTTAAATAAACTTAAGGAGCCCCTGCATTTAGAGCAAAAAGCTTTAATGACTCCTAATTCAGGAAAAGCTGTTGTAACATCTATTCCAAACTTGTTTACTTTAATTACTTTAGCTTTTATTACATCGCCTACTTTGAATTCATCTCTTAAATTCATTATGTGTTCTCTTGCAACCTTTGAAATCATTAACTGCACTACAGGAAAATTGCTTACTTGTTCTTTTCCATTTTTTTCTGTTTTTAAAACACTTAATACGACAACTGAATCCTTGACTAAAGAGACTTGGGCTGTTATAATGCTTCCTGCTTCAATCAAAGAAACATGCTTTTTTTCTTTAACTGAAACTTCTCTTTCATTTTGGTTGAATTCTTTTATTCCAACTTTAGCTGAATAAATGTTTCCTTCTTGGTCTTCAAAAGTGTTTTTTCCTGCAGAAAATTCTTCTTCTACAGTCAAAAATTCTCCTGGCACAGTTATTTCTTCACTCAAAAAAATCACATTATAAAATCAAAAACAGTTAATATTAATAAGGAATGAAAACATATTTAA
>JAHJUD010000152.1 GCA_018829335.1 Microcaldota archaeon
TTCAATTTCAGGAACCCAAGAGCTTGCAATGGATGACCTGCTAAAAAACGCTTTAAGAATGCGTCCTGACAGGTTAATTGTAGGTGAAGTAAGAGGAATTGAAGCCCAGACTCTTTTCACTGCAATGGATACAGGCCATAACGGCTGTCTTGGAACAGTGCATTCAAATAATGGAAGAGAACTGCTTACAAGACTGAAAAGCGCTCCAATGAATGTGCCTGAAATAATGCTTCCCTTGCTTGACTTGATTTTGGTTCAGTTCAGGCTTCATTTTCCCGGCAAAGGAATAATTAGAAGAGTTGTTCAGGTAAGCGAGGTAAGCAGAATGGAAGACCAGACTCTTTTAGGAGACTTGTTTTTGTGGAAAAAAGAAGAAGATTTAATCCAAAAGACAACCACTCCATCTCATATACTTGAAAAGCTTGCAGACAGGTCAGCTAAAACCAAAAGAGATGTAATGAAAGAAATAAAGATTAGACAGAGAATCCTTGAATGGGCTGTATTAAACAATGTTTCTCTTGCATCAGACTTGGAAGAAATAATCCATAATTATTATTATAATCCCACTGAAGTCCTTGAAAGGGTTTCAGAAGAATTATAGTTTTTTAAATTAAAAGAATAAACTGTTTTGTATTCTGGCCCAGAAGAATGCAGTTCTGATTCCATTAATTCAAAGCTTTTCACTTCAAATTCTTTTTCAAAAGAAATTTTTTTGAGCTCTTCAACCAATTCCCCAAATTCTTTTGAATTCATTTTCTTGTTTCTTGCAATTGTTGCATGCGCTGTAAATTTTTCTTTTGGCATTTCCATTGCTTTGCAGATTTCACTGTAAATTTCTTTTATTTTTTCTTTTCCTTTTTCTATTTCAAGGAAAATAATTCTTGAATTAAATGAACCAATTCCTTTAATTCCCAAAACAAATTTTTCTTTTTGTATTTTTCCTGTTTTTTCTTTTATTTCTTTTATTTTTTCTTCAGGAAAATAACCTAAAAAAAGAAGCGTTAAATGAATGTTTTCTTTTTTCACTTTTTTTATTTCCGGCGATTCAAGTTTTCCATAATATTTTTCTTTTATTTCATTTTTTACTTTTTCAGGAAAATTGACTGCAAAAAAAGCCTTTTATTCATTTAAGCACTTATTTAATTGTTTTTTTTACAATTCCAGTAAATTTTTTGAGCTGAAAATAATTTTTTTCAAGTTTTTTGTTTGCTTTTTCAAGGATTTTTTTTAGGTATTCTTCTTCCACTAAGAGTTTTCCTTTTGCTTTTACCGGCAAAGCCATTGTCTGTGTTCCAATTAATTCCACTATGAATTTTCCTTCTTCTGCAACCATTATTCCTGCTCTTTTTATTCCTGTTTTGCCTGCTGCCTCAAGAATTTTTTTTGCGTTTTCCAGATTATTTGAACCAAAGTGAAGTATAAAGGAATCAAGCTTAAACCATAATTCTTCTTCGTTCTGTTTTTTTTCTATCTCTTTCATTAATTCATTAAATTTTACTTTTCTGTGCCATTTTGAATGAAATGCAGCTTCTTTTTTGTTTCCTTCACTGTCTATATCCAGTAAAATAATCCTTCCAGCACAGCTGCTTGAAGTAAAAAATTTTTTTGTTTTAGCAATATACCTGCATAAAGGAATAATTTGCTTGTCTGCTTTTCTTTCTTCTATTGCCTTAAGAAATGTTTTTTTGTGCCTTTCTTTAATCATTTTAAACCTTGTTTCTGCTTTATCCATTAAAATCATTCCATATTTTCATTTGATAAACATTTTTATTCTCTTTGCGCTGAATATTACTATTAGGGGAAACATGTTTAATAAGTTTTTTTTGGTTTTAATTTCATTATTATTTTTTGCTTCTTTTAGTTATTCATTAAAGATTGTTTCTCCTGTTGAAGCAGAAGTTTTGCCTGGCTCTACAATTGAATTAGGAAAAATTTCTCCTGGCCAAAGCTTTGAACTCATTGTTTTAGGCGAAGAAGTCAATTCTTTAGAGCTTTCAGGCCAGTTCAGTGAATGGGCTGACTCTTTTGTATTTTACGAGAAAAACACTGGAATAAAAATTAATGTTCCGCTTAATGCTTCTCTTGGCACAAAAAACCTTTCTTTTAATGCTTTTAATTCAAGTGATCCTGCTTCTTCTGCTGAATCCTTTAATGTCTTGATTAATGTGCAGAATGATTTATGGTCTGTCAGCATATCTGATTTAAGCAGGACTGCAAAAGTAGGAATTCCTGCAGAATATTCTCTTGTTTTGTCTAATGAATCAATCGGCAAACAAAAAATAGAGCTTTCTTCTGATCTGCCTTCTTATTGGATGCAGAAAAAAACCTTTGAATTGGATTCCAAATCAGTTTTAAGAGACAAAATTGAAGTCAGCCCAAAACATTACGGTAAAAGAGAATTTTCTTTTGTTTTTTCTTCGCTTTATTCTTCTGAAAGCAAAAAATTTAATTCAAGAATGTCTGTTGAATCATCTCTTTCAAGCAAATATTCTTCTCCGTCTTATGGTTTTCCTTTTTTTACTCCTGTTTTGCTTTCTTATTATTTTGCTGAATCAGTTCTTTCTCTTTTAGTCCAGCCTTTTCTTTCTCCACAATAAATTTTTTGGTTTTAGTTTATGGCATTAAAAGAATTCTCTGAAGAACTTCTTGAATTAGTGTCTTCTGGAAAGATTTCATCCAAAGAAGAATTAAATAAATTCAAGTTAAAGCTTGCAGGAAAACACAAACTTGAATTTTTTCCTTCTAATCCAGACATTCTTTTTTTTGCAGAAAAAAAAGACAAAAAATTAATTGATTTTTTTTCAATTAAGCCTGTGCGTTCTTTAAGCGGAATTGTTTCTGTTGCAATAATGCCAAAGCCTTTTCCTTGTCCTGGAAAATGCATTTACTGCCCTAGTTCTTTGGTTGATGTTTTGACTCCTAAAAGTTACACTGGAAGAGAACCAAGCACTATGCGTGCAATATCAAATGATTTTGATGCAGTAAAACAAATCAGGAACAGGATTGAACAATTAAAGAGAACAGGCCATTCAACTGAAAAAATTGAATTAATTGTAATGGGAGGCACTTTTCCTGCTTCTCCTTTAAATTACCAGAAATCTTTTATGCTTGACTGCTTTAATGCAGTAAACAAAATAAAATCTTTTTCTCTTGAAAAAGCAAAAGAAAAAGCACAGTTTTCTGAAAACAGATTTATCGGAATAACTTTTGAGACAAGGCCTGATTTCTGTGGAAAAAAAGAAATAAATAATATGCTTTCTTTTGGCGGCACAAGAGTTGAATTAGGCGTGCAAACTTTAAACGATAAAATATACAAAAAAATCCAGAGAAACCATAAAGTTTCAGATGTAATTAATTCAACTGCATTGTTAAAGGATTCTTGTTTTAAGTTTGCTTATCATTTAATGCCCGGCCTTCCCGGCTCCACTCCAAAAGAAGACTTAAAGGTATTCAAAAAAGTTTTTTCTGATTCAGATTTCAGGCCAGACATGCTGAAAATTTATCCTTGTATTGTAATCAAAAACACGCTTTTGTATGATTTGTGGAAGAAAGGAGAATACACTCCTTATTCTTCTCTTAAGGCAGCAAAATTAATTGCCAAAATGAAAAAAATTGTGCCTAAATGGGTTCGCATTATGAGAATTCAAAGAGATATTCCTTCAACTATTGTTTCTGCAGGAGTAAAACACACTAATTTAAGGCAGTTAATTGAAAAAGAAATGCAAAAACATAACTGGAAATGCAATTGCATTCGCTGCAGGGAAATTGGAAGAACTGATTCAATAGGAGAACCTGAACTTTTAACTGAAAAATATTCTGCTTCAAAAGGAGAAGAATTTTTTATTTCTTTTGAAGACAAAAACTCTTTGTATGGTTTTTGCCGTTTAAGATTTCCGTTTAATCCTTTTAGAAAAGAAATAACTTCTAAAACTGCTTTAATCAGAGAACTGCATGTTTATTCAAAGGCACTGCCTTTAAGCAAAACCCCTGAAGAAAACGAATTCCAGCATTCAGGCTTTGGAAAAAGGCTTTTAATGAAAGCAGAAGAAATTGCATTAAATGAAGGATTTAATAAAATGGCTGTGATTTCAGGCGTAGGTGCAAGAGAATATTACTGGAATTCAGGCTATAAAAATGACGGCCCTTATGTATCTAAAAAACTTTAGTTTTTTTGGTTCTCTTTTTATTTTCTTTCTTCCTATTTTTTTCTGGTTTCAATGATTGAATTAATTTTGTTTTTGCTGTTGCTGGTTTCCCTTGCCTTGCTTTACTTTTTTTTCTCTAAATACAATGAACTCAAAGAAGAATTAGCTGAACTTTCTTTTTCCAAGAAATCCCAGAGCGTCAAATACGGCAAGTTAACCGAACAATGGATTCCTTTTTCAAAAGAATTCCCTTTTGATTCAGCTTCTTTCCGTTTTTTAGGCAATCCAATTGACGGCATAGCCTTTAATGAGAATTCAATTGTTTTCTGTGAATTCAAGTCAAATACTTCTGTTCTTTCAGAAAAACAAAAAAAAATCAGAAAGCTTGTACAGGAAAAAAAGATTGAATGGCTTGAAATGCATTTAAAGGATTCACTTTAATCTGTTAGCTAATTTCATTAGTTTTACTCCAGGAGAAAAACCAATAAATCCTATAAATACTCCTGCAAGAATTAACAGCCTGAAAAACAATGTTTGTATTTGAGGGTTTCCAAGCAAGTCAAGATAGCCTCCTAAAAAAAACAATCCCATTGAAAGAGCAACTGAATTAAACTGAATAAAAGTGCTTGTTTTTCTTGCCCTGAAAGCAGTTAATGCAAGCAATGCAATCATTGTAAAACAACCGTATGCTGCATATTGTGATAATATTAGGAGTTCATGGCTTCCAATGCTGTATTTTACCACCCAGCCAATTAAAGGCCCTTTTAATGCGCTTGTTGTAACAAAATAAATGTAAACAATTCCAATTAACCCGAAAATTACCGGAAGAATCCACACACTTTTTTTCTTTAAGTATGTTGCACTCAAAAACAACGCAAGGCCAAAAACCGGTACTGCTGCAAGAGCAATTGTAATCATAAAGAAAAGTTTTGAAATATAAGTTGAATTAATCACTCCGCTTAAGTCGCATAATCCTGCAAACAAATATATTCCTGCAACTCCAAGCCAGAAAGTGCCAAACGCCAGATTAAGCAAATTATTTTTGTTTGGCTTGATTTTTTTGACTAAAAGAATGCTTGTAATTAAAATCAAAGAATCTATTATTAAAGCAGGAATTAATTCAATCATTTTTTTGCCTCTTCAAAGAATTCTTCTGTTGTCTGATTCTGCATTTTTTCTTTTACTAAACTCATGAAATCGTTTTCTTTGTATAATTCATCTAAATACATTGAAGCCCTTGCAAAACAGAATGCAGACAAAATAAAAAAAACGTATAAAACATAATCCAGCAGTTCTCCTTTAATAAATCCTGTTATTTCAAGCAGGAAATGAAACACTAAATTCACTGCAATAAGAAACACTGCAAAAGAAAGCCATTTAACGAATTTATTCAGGTTGCTTTCAGCAAAACTTTTTTTTGTCTGCCATATCCAGTAAGATGAAATAAGTGCTGAAAGCATTGCAATGCTTAAAAGCAGTAAATGCATTTCGCTTATTGGAACAACCATTTAATCACTTAACTATTACTTCTTTTTTCCTTTTATATTTTCTGTTTTAGTTTCTGAACCTTAATAAGGCAATTATTCCGCCAAATCCATTCAGGTATTCTCCTGCTTCGTGTTCTGAAGAAAAAAGAAATACTTTTCCCTGAAAGCTTTCAGCTTTTTCCATTAATTCCTGGATTTTTTCTCTTTCTTCAAAAAACTTTTTGTCTGATACAATTAATTCTTGTACTGCACCTTTTTCGACTGCTTTTTCTATTTCATTTAAACCGTATTCTACAAGTGAATTTTCTTTTCTTGCTTCTTTCATTAATTCATCCATTTTTTTGTTTTCTTCAATTAACCTGCTTTCTTTGAGAACTTTTTCTATTAATCCTGTTTTTAGCAGTTCATTTAATCCTGTTTTTCCAATTGAATTAGTGTTTTCAAAAACAGGATTAAAATTCACTTTTTTGTTTTCAAGGAATTTTTTGAAATCGTTTTTTGTAAATCCCGGCCCTGCAATCAAAACCTTTTCTTTTTTTTCTGCCTGAATTTTTTTGAGTAATTCCTCAAAAAACTTGTTTTCTTTTTGTTTTTCTTCTTTGAATCTTTTTCCTTGTTTGCCTGACTTTATTGTTGTTTTTGTTTTGATTCCTTTTTCGCTTGCTTCTGCTATTATTGCTTCTTCGTCGTCTAATACAACCAATAAAAGTGAACTTCTCACTGAACTTTTAACTGCTTTATCTATTATTTCCAGCTGGAATTCTTTTATTTTCTTTTTTTTAATTCTTATTTTGTCTTTTAATCCGAATTCAATTGAATGAAAAGCATTTGCTTCAAAGAATTCTTCTGGTTTCATTGACTTCATTGGCCCTGAAACCCTTAATTTCATAAAGCTTTCATGGAATTCAATTTTTTCTGCTTGCACTTCAACCCAGATAACAATTTTTTCTGCTTTTCTTCCTTCTTCTCCTTTTATTTTCCTTTCAGAGCTTCCGCTGACTAAATCTCCTTTTTCCAGTATTCTTTCCAGATACCATAAATCATCCAGTGTTTCCGGAACCAATTCCAAAAAATTGTTTTTTAAGTCGACTTTCAGCTTTTTCATAAAATCTTGTTGTCTAAAATTGTTTTTAATCCTTTTTAATTCTATTATTGTAATGGCAACAAAAAAGAGGATTGCAGTACTTGATTATGATAAATGCCAGCCAGATGAATGCGGAAACTTTTTGTGCATTAGAGTCTGTCCAGTTAACAGAAACAACAAGGAATGCATTATAAAAAACAAAGAAATTCACCAGCCTGAAATTTCAGAAGACTTATGCATTGGCTGCCAGATTTGCGTGGTAAAATGCCCTTTTAATGCAATTTCAATAATCAA
>JAHJUD010000021.1 GCA_018829335.1 Microcaldota archaeon
AACTGACGATGACACTGAAAATTGTGTAGAAAGATGGGCGGACTGAAGCCATTAAAAAGTTTTTTGGTTAATAAGATTTTTAAAGAAAGAAAAACAATATTCTGATTGAGTTAAATGACTAAACCTAAAAGAAAAATAGATTTCACTCCAAGAAGACATAAATGGGAAAGATTATTTTCTCACAAAAGTTTAAGGCTTCCAAGAAGGATGGATGGACTGTACAGAAGATACCCAAAAGAATGGGAAGCAATTATTAAAGGAAAAAAAAAGGTCATAGCTGAAAGAAAAGCTAGAAAAGTGCTGCCTCATCAAGTCAAAAAAAGAAGAGAAGGAAGCTTTGTAGTTAATGGAGTGAATTCAAATGAGACAATCAGGAATTTAAAGACAATAAATGGAATCAAAATTGAAGAACTAGAAAAGGAAATGCAAGGAAGAACTGCAGATTGGAGATATTTAGGAGAAAAAGAAAAACTACTTGACATAATGGCCACAGACAACGAGTTTGTTTTATCTCAAAGATTAACACATCAACAGCTTGCTAAACCATTATTTCAGATAGTTAATGAAGCTCTAAAACTAGATAGCAGATATTATACTATAAGAATGTCAGTTAATGGGCAGAATTTGGAAATTAAGTGTGGAGGCTTTCCAATGCTTGAATATTCTCCATTTCAAGACGGAGCAATTCACGGATATCATTTTAAGGTAACTAATTTAAGCAATGGAAAAGAACTAAGATTTTCTGCAATTCATCCTTATCTTATGTCGCAATATGGGTTTTATGAAGGAAAAAAAGTTGAATACAGAATTGAACCAAAAGAAATAATAGAATTTTTTGGATTGAAAGCAAAAAACACATAAATAATTATATTATCTAGACAGAATATTAGTAATCAACTGACGATGACACTGACCGAAAGGAATGACGACAGATGGGCGGACTGAGCTGCACAATTATTCTTATTTTCAGATTTTGGGCAACAATTCCAAAATGTAAGCGTTTTTTCAGCCAGAAACGCATTAGTCGTTATATTTATATATTAGTTGTTTAACAGCATTTAATATGCTGGAGTTAACTGAAAAGCGTTTGGCTTCACTCTTGTGGATGCTGAAAAACAAGGGAAAAAAGTGGAGCATTTTAGAGCTGAACAAAGGTTCTGCTGGATTGTCATATAGGCCTATGTTTAGTTTTGTCAAAGAGCTCGAGGAAAAAGGTTTTGTGAGAAAAGACTCAAAGACCGCGGAATATGGGGTTACAAGAGTTGTTGATTTGGTTAGATTTGTTTCGCTCGCAAAACCTGTCGGAAGCTTGAAAACACTCAATTTTCATTCTCCGCTTGAATTCCCTAAAACTTTGAAAATGATTCAGGAATCAAAACTGCCACATGCGTTCACTGTTTTTGCGGGAAGCGAGCTTTACCGGCCTTATGTGAAAACAGACCAAGTGCACTTTTATTTCAAGAAAGGCGAGGAAGAAAAATGGAGCAAATACCTGCTTTCAAAAAATTGCTTGAAAGCGCAAAAAAGCCAGGCAAATTTATTCCTGATTCCAACGGAGCAAGAAGCAATCTTCAAGGATGCAGCAAAGGTCAAAGGCTATTTTGTTGCACCAACATCAATCCTATTAAGTGACCTCTTGAGCTTTGGCGGCTTAGCAGAAGAACAAGCTAATTTTCTGATGGAAGAATGGCTGAACAACAGGCTGTGATTCTCAAATGGAAAAACTGATGATTGAAAAATCAGATGAATTCCTCTACGCGTTCTTTAAGGGTCTTTCAAAGAATGAGATTGACAAAATTGGCTTGATGGGCGGCTGGGCAGTGCATTACATTCTCAAAAACAAGGATGTCGTGCACATTGGCTCAAGAGATATTGACATTTTCTTTGACCCGGCAAAAATAAAGCAAAAAGCGATTGAAGAAAAACTCAAGAAAATGGGTTTTCATCCGCATTCAACTTTTCGCTGGGTTAGAATCTTTCACAGCGAAACCGAAAAAGAAATTGGATTAGAAGAAAGCAAAAAACACCCAATTTACAATCTTTCATACATTTACTTTGACATTGCAACGCCAGTAAAAATCTGGCACTCAATGCCGGAGCCACTGCTCAAAAAGGTTTTCAAGAAAGAAAAAGAGCATGTGAAAATCAAGGACATTCAGGTAATGGTTCCATCACCAAAAATAATGATTGAAATGAAGCTGAAATCCATTCCAGGAAGAAGCGATTCCTTCAAGAGAACAAAAGACATTGCAGACCTCTATGTGTTGCTGGAAAACAATCCAAGCTTGTGGATTGTGAAAAACGGCCAGAGAACAAAAACAAAAGGCTTAAACCCAAAATTAGTCAAAGAATTCAAGCAAAAACTTGAAAGATTCAAAATAGATGGCACAATAGCAGCGTCAGCAACAATGCTGAAAATAGGGCAGGATAAGCTTACGGACTTGCTGGAAAAGATTTGACGGACATATGCCTAACTAAAGCCGTTTATATATTACCGAAGAATTGAATGCAATGAAATCTCTCAACATATTTCGGTGCTGCCGGACGAAACCGGCAATGGGCGGGCTGAAAACACATAGTTTAAATATTACCAAAGGATTGAATGAAATGAAATCCTTCACATATTTCGTGACTCGCGAACGAAATCGCGAATGGGCGGACTGAAGCCATAAAGGACTTAAAATTAATAAAATATTAACATTTAGTCATTTATAGATATGTTTTTAAAGCTTTTTAGATGTAATTGTGGTATGGTTTCAAGGTTGGATGTTTTTTTGGTCGTTGGCCTTTATCCTGGGCTTTCATGTGCTAATATAGTTAAAAAAATAGGCAAAGTCCAGACGTCCTATAACGGGGCATACAATCTTCTTCAAGAACTAAAAGCAGACGCATTGGTTGTGGAGAGTAAAGAATCCTTTAGTGCTTCAGAAAACAAAAAAGCGCATACACTTCTTAGCTTGGTTTATTTTTGCTTCAAAAACGGGATTGATTACAACAAAGTTGTTTCTGAAAAAAGCGCCGAGTTTGTCAAAATGGGCTTGGAAAAGGGGCAAATTGATGGTTTGCCTTTTGATGCGAAAACAGTCAGGAGAATCGTCGGACAGCTTTCGAAAAATGGTTTTGCCATCGTTGAGTCAAAAAAGCCTTTTTCGTGCAAAATTGTGCCATCGCAATTCACTCAATTGCTTGCAGAATACTTTTTTGGGAAAACTAGGGTTAAATGCCCTCTGCTGTTAGATTGCCTAGATGAACAGTTTGTTAATTCTAAGCTTGAAAAACAGTTTTCTTCGTACAAAAGCCTTGAAAAAGAAAAATTTGCCTTTGACGAAATAGGGTTTATTTACATAAGCCTTTCCCTTGAAGGCAATACTCTTACTTTGTCAGAAACGGAAAAGATAATCAAACAAAACATTACCCCTGCTATTGCATCAAAACCCTTTAAAGACGCACAGCAGGTGCTTGATTACAAAAAAGCGCTTGACGGCTTTATTTTTTCAAACGATTCAATCACGCAAGAATCTATCCTGGAGTTTCATAGAACAGCTATGAATTCTTTGGCTGCAGGCGCAGGCCAGTTTAGGACAAAAAACGTAAGGATAAAGGGCAATCCTAATTTTAAGACTCCTGACTGGAAAGGGCTTCATGGATTGTTGAGAGATTTTTTCAAAAACGCAAACCTCCAGGAGAAGAAAAAAGCTTCTGCTGCTAAAATAGTAGAACGTGCTGCCTTTTTGCATAACGAATTCCAGCGCATTCATCCATTCATTGATGGGAACAGCAGGACAGCAAGGGCGATATTCCTGAAAGCATTAATTCAAAACAATTTCCCTCCGCTAAAAATACCTGTGGGCTTTTCCGACCAGTACATGAAGCTAACAAAACTAAGTGAAAAAAGAGACGATCAAAAATTTGCCCTTCTGATGAAACAAATAGCCCTCGAAAACCTAAAGCATTTGATAAAAAAAATAGAATACGATTATTAATCCAATTGCATGCGCAATGCTCCTGCTTGTGGAATTTACTCCTTTTCAATGAACTGTAATTAATGCCTCACCTTTCGGGCAGGATGGGCGGACTGAAGCCTTTAATTTCAAAAAGCATGCAGGAAAGAGGTTGTTTTGTCAAACAAAATCAGTTTTCGATGTTCATCGAAACCTTTATAAATATTTTTTTATCAGTATTGTAATGTATGCTGAAGTCTGAAATGGTGTTTCTTGAGATTTTCAGGGGCGCAAAAACCCAGAAAGAGATAGCTGAAAAACTATGCATTTCTTTGAGCACAGTAAACAATGCCGTCAAACCACTTGCAAGAATTGGCGCAATAGAAAAAAGAAATTTTGGTTTTAGGCTGATTGACAAAGAAAAAGCTCTTGCTTTCTGGGCAAGCGCAAGGAATCTTGAAAAAGACATTGTCTACAAAACAAGAGCAAACCTGCCGGTAACAGAAATTGAAAGGCTTATGCCTTCTGGCGTGGTTTTCACTGCATTCACTGCCTTCAGGCTGAAATTCAGGGAAGTTCCTGCAGATTACAGTGAAGTATATGTTTATGCAAAAGAAGAAGAGCTTGTTGAACTAAAAAAAAGGTTTCCAAAAAAAGACGGCCCTGCCAACATAATAGTGCTTTTGGAACCTGAAAAATTTATGACAGAAAAAATTGTTCCAAACGAACTATTATTTGCTGATTTATGGAACCTGAAAGAATGGTATGCAAAAGAATTCCTGAATAAACTAAAACAAAAAATGAAGGCAGAACAATGAAAGCAAAAGAATTCTGGCATGAAAGCCTTACAGAAGAAAGCTGGAAAAAGCTTCAGGAACTGTCAAAAGAAACTGAACTCACAGTAATAGGCGGCTGGGCAGTATGGCTGTGGACAAAACAACACAAAAGCAAAGACATTTACATAATAGTCGATTTTAAAGAACTCACACAACTCAAAGAAAAATATTCTCTGGAAAAAAACGACAGGCTCAAAAAATACGAAATCAAAATGCAGGGATTTGACATTGATGTTTATGTTTCATTTTATTCAAGGCTTGCACTTCAAATTGAAGAGCTGTTAAAAGAAAAAGTCAGAATAGAAGGAATAAACACTATTCCCTGCGAAGCGCTTCTGATTCTAAAACAAGGAGCAGAAATAGACGGGAGAAACACAATTAAAGGACAAAAAGACTTAATAGATTTATTGACTCTGCTCGTTTACGCTCCGATTGACTTCAAAAAATATTTTGGGCTGCTGAAACAACACAACAAAACAGAGTATGCAAAAGAACTTGTTGGCGCAATAACACGCTTTAATACAAAAGACTCAGAAAAATATCTTGGAATAAACTTCAAGGAATTCTCAAAAAAGAAAAAGCAGTTAATGGAACAAATAAAAAACGCCAGAACCACAAGATAAACTCCATAAGCAACAAAAGCCTGCCATTGCACAAAAAAAGTCGGGCTGGCTAAAGCCAACAATACATTTAAATTATTTATGGCCACATAATTATTATGTGATAATTATGCCAAATATGACACTTTCTGTTACTGAAGAAACAAGAAAAAAAATGAAAATGCATCCTGAAATAAGATGGTCTAATGCAATCAGGACAATAATTGAAAAAAAATTACGGGATTTTAAGGCTTCTGAAAAACTTGCACAAAAAAGCACTCTGACTGAAAAAGACGTAGAATT
>JAHJUD010000153.1 GCA_018829335.1 Microcaldota archaeon
AATTTTCCTTCTTTAATTAAAGTTGCATTACAGACTGCCTTCAAATCCTCTAAAGCAGAACCTATTTTTTTGATTCTTTCTTTTTCTAAAGTTAATTCAATTCCTGCCTTCATTGAAACCTGTTTTGAAGCCTTAAACTTTCTAACAGAAGAAATAACTGTAACAGTTTCTTCTCCTGAAATAAAAGATTTTTCAAAAACAAGTTTTTTGTCAGGTTCAGGGAAAGAAGAGACATGAATGCTTTTCTGTTTTTCTTTTTCAGAAAAATACAAATGGAAAATTTCTTCTGTGATGAAAGGCATTATTGGAGCAAAACCTTTCAGAGTTCCTAAAAGAATTTTTTCTAAAGTGTATTGCGCTGAAAGCTTAGCGTTTTTTCCTCTTTTTTCTTCATTATAAATCCTGTCTTTTATTATCTCTAAATAATTGTCTGTGAAATCATTCCAGAAAAAATATTCTAACTCTGATTTTGCTTTACTGTATTCATATACATCAAAATGGGAATTCATTGATTTTACAACTGCATTAAATTTGTGTAAAATCCATTCATCCATTAACTCTAGTTTTACAGGCTTTTTTCCTTTAAATCCTTCAAGGTTTATTAAAGAAAACTTTGAAGCATTCCAAAGCTTTGTAATTAATTTTTGTCCTGTCTGAACATCTTTTTCCTGGAATGGAGCATCATTTCCTAAATTAATTGAAGAAGCCCAATAACGCAAAGCGTCAGCAGAATATTTTTCAATTATCTGGTTTGGTGTGACAACATTTCCTTTTGACTTAGACATTTTTTTTCCTTTTGAATCAAGACCCCAGCCAGAAATCATTATGTCTTTCCATGGAACTTTTTTTTCATGCAAAAGGCTTTTTACAACTGTATTGAGTGCCCAGAAAGAAATAATGTCATGCGCTTGCGGACGTAAAGACATTGGAAAAATTTTTTTATCAAAATTTCCTTTGCCTTTCCAGTCAGAATTAATTAAAGGAGTCAAAGAACTTGTAGCCCAAGTATCCAAAACATCTTTTTCAGGAATGAAATCAGAGGAACCGCATTTGCATTGTTTTTTTGGCTTGTCTTTTAATGGGTCAACAGGCAAATCTTTTTTTTCTGCTAAAATTATTTCTCCGCATTTAGTGCAATACCATACAGGAAAAGGAATTCCATAAAATCTTTGCCTTGAAATACACCAATCCCATTGCAGTCCTTTAATCCAGTTGTTAAAACGGTGTTTCATATATTCAGGAAACCAGTTTAATTCTTTTCCTGCATTCAAAAAATCTTCTTTTAAGTCAAGATATTTAATAAACCATTGTTTTGTGACCAAAAACTCTATTGGCGTTGAACATCTTTCATGAACATTAACTGTGTGCTTTATTGGCCTTTGCTCTTTTAAGAGATTTTTTGCTTTTAATTCTTCGAGAATTGCTTTTCTTGCTTCAGGTAATTTCATTCCAGAAAATTTTCCTGCTTTTTCATTCAAAACACCTTTTTCATCAAGGATTATTCTTAAAGGCAGATTATAGGCTTTCCACCATTCCATATCCATTTGGTCTCCAAAAGTGCAGTTCATTACAATTCCAGAACCTTTGCTTGGATCAACTCTTTTGTCGCCAATTACTTGAACTGAATAATCCATTAAAGGAACCTTAACTTTTTTTCCGACCAAAGAATTGTTTTTTTCGTCTTCTGGGTTAACCATTACTGCAACACACGCAGGAATTAATTCAGGCCTTGTAGTTGAAATCACAATTTTTTTTCCGTCTTCTAATTCAAATAAAACGTCATTGAAAGTTGAATCAACTTCTTTGTCTTCTAATTCAACCTGCGAGATTGCTGTTGCACATTCAGGGCACCAGATGGTTGGAGCTTCTTTTCTGTATTCTCTTCCCTGCTCAAATAATTCAATAAATGAAAGCTGGGAAATTTTTCTTGCTTTTTCGCTTATAGTACTGTAAAATAAATTCCAGTCACAGCTGATCCCCAAGCTTTTCCAGATTTTTTTATATTCTTCTTCTACTTTTTTTGTTTCTTCCAAGCAGATTTTAATGAATTCATTTCTGTCCATTTTTGTGGCTTTAATTCCACGCTTTTTTTCAACGAATTTTTCTGTTGGCAAACCATTGTCATCAAAGCCAAAAGGATAAAAAACAGAAAAACCTTTCATTCTTTTATAGCGGGCAATAAATTCTGCTTGAGCATAAGAAAAAGCATGGCCTATATGGATTGTGCCTGAAATAGTCGGAGGAGGAGTGTCAATTGAATAAATTTTTTTTCCTGGCTTAAACTGGAAAAGCTTTTCTTTTTCCCAGTAATCACTCCATTTTTTCTCTGATTCTTTTGGATTATACTTTTTTGCTAGATCCATTCTAAGATTAAGAAGAAAAAAGGATTAATAACTTATCCAACAGCAAAAAAAAATCAGTTGAGTTCTCTTAATTTTTTATTTTTTGATAGTTTATTTAAAGCTCTGCTTAATGTTGCTAAAACAGTTTTTTCTGGTTTTCCTAAAACTGACGATACTTTTTTTGTTGTTAAATTTTTTCCATGTTCTGAAAAGAAAATTAAATTAACAACTCTTGTTTCTAAAGCAGTCAAAGAACCCAAAGCCTCATTAATAACTTTCTCTCTTTCTTTTATAAGTAATATTAATTCAGGAGTTTCATCAACTACCTTAATTCTTTTTCGGGAATCCCAACCTGTTGAATCAAGCCCCATTGCTTTTGCTAATTTGGCAAGTCTTTCATTATGAACCTACCAGCGACGGGAGGCACCTTTCCTTTGTTTTTCTTTAAAGTCAGGACTATTATGCAAGTTTCTCATTGTTTCGCTATTTATTTCACGCATTTTATTTTGAAACTTAGGATCTTTATGTCTATTCCTCATTCCAATCCTATTAGCAGATATTTTTTTCATTCTTTCAATAATTTTTTCTCTTGAAGCACCTTTTAATCCAGCCAACGCATAAGTGCTTGTAACAGGAAAATAAGCTTTTTTTATACTACCTAAAGAAACATTAGGATGATACCTTGACTGTAGTTCTTTAACAACCATATCAACAGTCATGCCTCTGCCTAAAAACGCCAACGCTTTATATCTGTGTCTTGCCTTAAACATGCCTGCATATTTTTTTCCCATAAAGAATACAGCATATTAGATAAATAAAAGACTTTACTGAGAAAAAAGCATTTTTAGTGCTTTTGCTTGAATAAAATTATTATGGCTGAAATAAGAAAAGAAAAAGGCAGGGTTTTTCTTGAATTAAATGAAAAAGACAAGAAAGAGCTAAATACAGAGAAATCTTTTTTTGAATTAAATAAAGTCAAAGATTTTTTTGTTTTAACTGAAGCAGAAAAGGTTTCTTTTGGGCAACCTGCACTTTTCTTTTCAAAAGAAAAGGGCGGAGAAGATGAAAGAATTTTTTCTTTGCTGTCAGAAAAAGGAAAAAAAAGCCTTTCAATGAAAGTTGAAGGAGAATTTGAAAAACAATTAAACACAAAAGAAAAACAAAGATTTGAAGAATTATTAAAACAAGGATTAATAGAAAAATTCAAGTTAAATGAATCCTACAAAAAGGCAATTTACAGAATTGCCCAATCAAAAAAAGAGAAAAAAAAAGATTTTGACTTTAATTCAGCCGATAAGTCTATTGAGGCAAGAGGATTTGAGGTAATGGTGAATGATAATCAGGCAAGGGATTTCTGCGAGCAATTCAACCCAGAAATAAAAGAAGGATTAATTAAAGGCATTAAAGGATTTGACGGATATTTTTATGTAATTCATTCGGATGTGCTGGAAAAAACAAAGCCTGCCATTCTAGCAAAACTAAAAGAAAACAAAACCCTTTCATTGAACGAATTAAAAGAAAAAACTTTGCTTCCCCCTGAACTCATCAGAGGAACAATGGAATTCCTCAAAGAAGACGGCGAAGTAATAGAAAAAAGAAAAGGAATTTACAGGCTGATAGAATAACAAATCAACTTGTTTTATATTGTTTCATTTTTCTTTTTTCAAACAAACGCTTTTCTTTTCCTTCTTCGATGAAAACCGATTTGTCTGAAAATGTTTTTTCTCCTTTAATATTCCATGTTTCTCTGACTATTCTTTCTCCTTTTCTTTCAGATCCCATTACATAAATCATTAAAGGTTCAATTGTTTTTCTAAAAAATGTGCCTGTTCTTTTATCATAAACTAGCCCTTTATAGTCTCTGCCTGTTAAGGCTGAGCTAATTGCTTCAACCATTTCTTTTTCACTTAATTTTTTTCCTTTAAATCTTGAATGAATTTCTACTTCTCTGCTTTCTCTTCTGCGATTATGCCTCCAAAGTTTAGTTACTTTTTTCTTTCCGCCAGTAATTGTTTTTCTTCGCTTTGTTTTAACAAAACCATTTAAAGTATTATGAATTCCTTTATGCGCCCCTTCCTTAATTGCTTGATCTGCAGTTTTAGCACTTAATCTTTTAGCCATCTTAATTCCAGGAATTGCTTGTCTTCCAGTAAAATCCAAAACTTTTCTTTTAGCTTTTGCTAACACCTTTTTTGCATTGAAAGATTTTTTAAGCGGCATGAAATAATAATGAATCAGAGATTAATAAAAGTAAGTTTTCGGGTTTTAAAGCAAAAGAAAAGTTATTTAAGGCTGTAAAGAGCAATTAGAATATGAAGGTATTAATTCCATTGCTTTCAAGAAAAGAATTAAACGAAGAATTCCTTGAAAAAGCATTAAAAGGAACACACGAAATTGTATTACTGATGGTAATAGACAAAGAAGACTCGCCTAAAGCCTCTGATATTTCAAGCGCAACACATTTCATGGAAGAAGTAAAAAAAGCAGTTGGAAAAAAAAGAAAGAGATGCGAAGAGTTCACTGAATGGGGGGAAACTTCAACTAAAATAAAAAACACTGCAATACTCAACAAAGCAGACAAAATTGTAATGCTAAAACAAGAAAACCAGTATTTTGAGGAATTAGTTGAAAAACTAAAAGAAGACAAAGAAATCAAAGAAAAAATAGAATTAATTGAAGTAAAACAGGAAGTTTTGCCTGAAAAAAAAGAAACAGAAAAACAAGTCCCTGAAAAAACCGAAGAAAAACCGCTTTTAGAAAAAAAACAAGCAGCCAAAACAAAAGATTCAGAAAAAAAGCAAGCCAAAAAATTAGGGGAATGGGAAAAAACAATTGCAGAACAATTAAAAAAACAAAAAGAAATTGCAGACAAACTCTTAAAAAAAGGCTTTAATGAAATAAAAAAAATCAGGTTCAGGTAATTAATATACATCAACTAAAGGCATAAAAACAAATTTTCCTTTTTCTACACCCAAAAGAAGAATATTCCCATAATTTAATTTTGTTAATTCGCTTGCTTTTCTAGCTGCATTCACTAACTGGCTTCTAGTAATTTTTGAATCTTTAACAAGTTCTCTAAAAAAGTTTTTCCCTCTATAAGTTCCTCCATCTTTAAAAGACTCTAAAATTTCTGCTAAATTAGGTTTATTTGTTTTTGTCATTGCAACAAAACCATGCCCTAAACTATATGCAAAAGGCATTCGCAATATGTAATCAAATTTTAACAAACCTTTTCTTTTATTGTGGTTTCTGACTTTATTTCTTAGAATTTTTAGTTCGTCAGGGTAATGCAGTTTCTTAATTATAAGTTTTGTTTCAGGAAAATTTCTTGAAACATTCATTTCCCTTACTCTATTATGTTCTAATCCTTTCCCAAATTGTTGTTCAAGCCATTTTCTTCTGTGATCAACACTTGTCATTTTTGCAAGAAAATAATCAATAGAAGATTCTCCGTGAGTTCTAATTCTTTTGTTAACAATTCTTCTCAATCTTTGAATTAAAAATTTTGGCAGAGGTTTAACTGGCATAAAAAAAGAACGTTTTACTACTTAAAAAAGTTATTTGAAAAACTTCCACTGTATTCTTGTTTTTCTTGGCTTTATTTAAAAGTCATTTAAATCAAAAACCAAAAAACCTTTGTTTCTTAGTTTTTGCTTGCCTTCTATTTTTTTTGCCACCAAGCCAAATTTTTGGTTCAAAAGCTTTTTTTGTAGATAATTGGCTTTAATTTCAACTTCTTTCAAAACTTTTAATGCACTTTTTTCTGAAAGTTTTTTCCATTTAAATTCAAAAACAAAAAATTGTTTGCTGTTCTTTGCAATTAAATCAATTTCATAAGTGTTTTTTCCTTTTTCTGCTCCCTGAATTTTACCCCATTGCCGCATGGCTTCTTTTAATTCAAGCTTTTGAATTAAAAAATCTCTTGCTATTCCCTCAAAAGCAGCCCCATAAAATGTATTCAGGTTTTTTTTTAGTTTATCCATAAACTCTGGTTTCCTTGAAACATAATCAGAATAATCCTTATAAATTTCAGAAAACCAGAATTGAATTAAAGGATGCCTTATTTTATAGACGCCTCTTTTCCCCTCAAAAGGAAATTCAAGTTCAATTAACTCAAAATAATCCTTTAGTTCTTTAATTTGTCTTGTAATAGAAGTAGGAGTTGTGCTTAAAGCACTTGCAATAGTTGAAATAGTATTATTGCCATTTGCAATTGCCTTTAAAATAGAATAATATATGCTGCTTCTACCACCAAACTCCTGTGAAAGAATGCTATTAACTTCATCTTCTAATGGAGCATTCTTTGAAAACAACAAAAAATCTAAAATTTCTTCTGCTTTTTTTTCCTGCAAACCAAAATCTTCTACTGCAACAAAATATTTTGGGTAACCTCCAAAAACACAATAAAGTTTTATGATATCTTCTTTTGCAAGTTTTAATTCCTTTCTTAAACCAATACTGGAATTCAAGCTCAATGCTTCAAGTTTAATGCCTTTCTTTATTCTTCCATACAAAGGCTCTTTTGAATCGTTAAATAAATTCTTCATTAAACCAATCAAAGAGCCTGAAAAAACCAACAAGCCAGGCTTGTTTTCATTCAAATCAATATTTTTTTGCAGCACCCCAAAAACAGCAGGTTCAACAAAACCAAAATTCTGGAATTCATCAAAAACAACAGGCAAACTATTTCTAACAATTAAAACCTTAAAAAATTCATCCCAAGAACTAACAGCTTCCAGCTCCTTCAAAACTCCTTTTCTTCTCAAAATATGCTGGTATTCAGTTAAAAGGTCTTTAGAAGTCTTGTTTTTGTTAACAAAAAAATAAATGCCTTTACCCCTTAAAAACTCAAGAAGCAAACGGGTTTTTCCAATTCTCCTTAAACCATATAAAGCCACAGCAAACAGTTTTTTTCTGGAAAGAAGTCTAAGCCTGTAAAATTCTTTTAATTCATTTTCCCTGTTAATAAACTTCAAATAAGTCACCTACTGAATTATTCAGTAAGTGAATATATATTTAAATATATTGTTGGTTCCACAAGACATTCAAATAAACTACTTAAAAAACTTCCATTGCTTTCTTGTTTTTTTAGCTTTATCCAGTTTTTTTTGGAAGTCTTGCTGAAATAAAATCATCAAGTTAACTGCGTTTTCCTTGTCTTCCTTGCATAAAAGTTTTCCTTTTTTGCAGTCATCAAAAATTTTCTGGAGTTTTTTGTCGTCTTCAATTAAATGCTGCTTATACATTTCAAAAACCATGCATTTTTCTGGAATTCCCCCAAGCTTTTTTTGCTCTTCAATTGTATTTCTTCCGCCGGTTAAAGCTTTAGACATTTTTTTGCCTGAATCTATTGGGTTTTCTGGAATTGAAATAAAAGAATTTGGATTAGATTTAGACATTTTATTGCTTCCATCTAAAGCAGGAACAAATTTATGGTAGGTTGCAGAAGGCAGAAAAAAATTGAATTCACTTTTTGTTCTACGCACAATATCTCTTGTTAAACGAATGTGAGGGCTTTGGTCTATTCCAACAGGAATCACTCCAGGCATTTTTTCTTCTAGTTGAGGAAACAAAATATCTCCTGCCTGAGCTAAAGCTGAAAGAATTCTAGAAGGATGAATTTCCCCGTAAATTGCCTTGAATTCATTCATAGTAATTTTCTGGGAAAACAAATAAGCAAGATTTTTTACTTGGTCATTTTCTGATTGAAAGTAGAAAATGGTTTTTTTTGGATCCAAACCCAAAGCAATATAAGCAGGAATATAAAAATTTAAAGCGCGTTCTCTTGCTTCTTTCAAAGAAATTCCTCTTGTTGCAGCAGACTCTAAATCTGCTATTAAAACAAAAGTTTTCGCTTTTTGTTCCTGAAAGTATTTGACCATTTCAATAACTGTTTTTGTTCCAAAATGAATTCTTTCACTTGAAGGCATCATTCCAGTAAGACAATAAAAAGGTTTTTTTTCTTTTATTGCATCAGCTATTTGTTTTAAGTCTTGGCCGGCAAAAACTATTCCTCTTCTCATCAGATAATTTGGTTTAGGAAAATCAGAAAGAAAGTCTTCCATTGGCTCTAAACCAAAATCCTTAATTAAACGGGCATAGTCTTCAATTAATTCTGTTCCCCAAGGATCAATTTTATTCATGATAAAAAGAATACATTAAAATAATATAATAACCTTTTCATTCAGTAAATAATAGTAAAGTGGTGTTTTATGGGAATAAACAATTTGCTTTTATCAGATAAAATTTTAGTTAAAAAAAATAAGGACAAAAGTTTGTTTATGCAAAAAGCTTTCGGCGAAAAAAACAAATTAGATTTTGTGCTGGATTTAATTGAAGCACATTATTTAATGGAAAAAGGAAAACTTGAATTAGAAGACAAAACAGGAAAAAAAATAGAACAAGAAGAACTGCTTTTGATTGGAGAAAAAAAAATCAAAGACTTCTACAAAAAATACCTTGTTTATTCTGATTTAAGGGAAAGAGGATTTGTAGTTAAAACAGGATTTAAATTTGGATTTGATTTAAGGGTTTATCCTAAAGGAAAAAAACCCGGAGAAGAGCATACTCAATGGGTTATTGCAGTTAAAGGACAAAACGACAGAATTAATTTTATTGAATTAAGCAGAAAAGTAAGGTTAAGCGCAAACATTAAAACAAAATTAATGTTTGCAGTAGTTGACTCAGAAAACGACATAAACTATTATGAGTGTGTCAGGATAACACCGTGATAAAAATGACAGAACCAAAAAAAAATAAAGAAAAATTTCCATTCAAGAAAAAGAAGAAAAAGAAAATCAAGATTCCTTTTGAGGATTTAACTTCATTGCCTTCAGAAGAAGAATACGGAGACGAATTTCATTAGAAACTCTTTTTTCTTTTGGGCAATTCCTTTTCTTTCTTTGAAGAAACCTTTTTCTTTTTGGGCAACTTGCACTTTTTCTTTTCGGAAAAAGAAAAAGGGCAGTCAGGAAGCAGTTTCTTCTCTTACTGCAACCATCATTTCATAAGAGAATTCTTTTACCTGCTTCCTGAAAAAGCCTGGGAAATCTGAATCAATCATTTTCAAACCACTAACTGAATACTGTTTGAGTGGTTTTAAAGCTTTGCAAACCCCTCACTGCCGGTGAAATTGGAAACACTTAAATTAAGTTTATTCCAGTTTCTTTTATGGAGTTTGAATTTAAAGGGAATACAATAAAATTTCAAAGAGAGCTTTCAAATCTTGATAAACTGGTTATAAAATTCACTAAAATTCTTGAAAAACAAGAAATAGATTATGTGATAATTTCAGGTTATATTGCAATACTTTTTGGAAGAAGCAGAAACACAGAAGATATTGACTTATTCATTGAAGAAATGTCTTTTGAAAAATTCAAAGAGTTTTGGACTGAACTGGAAAAACAAGGTTTTGAGTGTATTATTGAATCAGACCCAAAACAAGCATATTATGAATACTTAAAGAATCAAACTCCTGTACGGTTTGCAATTAAAGGAACTTTTCTTCCAAACTTTGAATTAAAGTTTGCTAAAACAAAATACAATTTTTATTCACTCAAACACAAAGTTAAAGTGATTGTAAACAAAGAAAAACTGAATATTCCTGAATTAGAAATGCAGATTGCATTCAAATTAAAGCTTGGATCAGAAAAAGACTTTGAAGACGCAAGGCATTTATACAAAGTATTTAAAGAAAGTTTAGACATGAAATTATTAGAAAACCAAATAAGAGAACTAAAAGTTGAAAAAGAAGCAGAGGAAAGATTATGGAAAAAGGTCTGAAATTAACAAAAATTGATTTAAAAGAATTAGAAGAAGAAAAAAAAAGAAATAGGATAGAAAGACTTAAATTTATTGACTTATATGCAAAATGGCTGAAAAAAACTCCAAACAAGGTTTGGAGCAAACAACAAAACAAATTCTTGAACAAATAACCGTTGATTATAGAAAGGAAATCATAGTCATCAAGCAGTAATTAATTCAATTTTTTCTTTTGATGAAACTTTTAGAGTAATCTCTTCTCCTTTCTCTAAACTCAAGGCTTTTTCTACTTCTTTTGGGATTCTTACAATCAGATTGCTTCTGATTTGACCAACTTTAACTTCAAAACTTGTTTTTTTCAGTTTGTTAAGCAAAAGGATTTTTTCAGCTTCAACCGGATCATGATATTCTTCTTTGCATTTAGGGCATTTCCAGCCGTTTATTTTATAGCCTAAAAAACCCAGTTTTGTTTCTTTTGCAGTAAAACCGCATTTGCATTTCAAACCTTTTTTTTTCATAATCAACACTTTAAAATATTCCAACATGAATTAAAAGCCAGCATTCCTCTTCTAAACTGAAATTATAGGATTTAACAATCACTGCCTTTAACTGCTTTTTTCCTTTTCTGACGCATTTTTCCAGAGTATCTTTTTTTCTTTTACTTCTGTTGCAATCAAAGCCTTGTTCCAAAACTTCAATTATTTCGCTTAACAACAAACCATATTTTGCCAGTTCTTTGTCAGCTGAAGACGAAGGGATTAAAATCAAGCCCTTGTATTTTGGATAAATTCCAGAAATGCTTTGCTTACACATGTTATCGCCATATGTTATTAAAATATGTTTCTATGGCTTGTGGAAAAGCAGTTGTAAATTAAATAATGCATTTCAAGGCTTAAAGCTTTGCAGGCACCTCACTGCCGGCGATAAAAGAAAAAGCTTTTAAATTTGAGTCTATACTAAGTATATACTATGATTAAGAAGTTTAACGTTTACGGGGAAGTCACAAAACAGGTTGTCAGGTTTGGCAACGGAAGCATTGTTTATACCCCAAAAAAATGGATTGGCCAGACAGTGACAGTAATCCTGCAAAAAGAGCCTTTGAATGTTAAAGAGGATGTTATGAAAATGCTTGAACCTTTTCTTGAAAGCGTAAAAGGAGTTTTTTTGTTTGGAAGCCATGCAAGAAAAGAACAGGAAAAAGATTCTGATGTTGATGTAATAGTTATTGCTGACAGGAAATTCAATTTAGGAAAAAAAGGAAGGTTTGATGCAATTGTTTTGGATGAAGAAACTTTGAGAAAAGAACTCAAAGGCAAAGATCCTTTTTATTTGTATTCTGCCCTGCAGGAAGCTGAGCCTATTCTTAATAAAGAGCTTCTTGAAGAACTCAAAAAAATCAAAATAAACAAAAAGAATTTTAAATGGCTTTTGGAAGAAAGTACAAGCGCTTTAAAAATTGCCGAAGAATTCCTGAAAATGGATAAAATGCAGGAAAGAAAAAAACTTGATTCTGTTTCTGTAATTTATACTTTGATGCTGAGAATGAAAAGGATTTTCAGGGTTCAGTGTATTCTGAAAAACAAAAAATACTCAAACAAGGAATTCAAATTATTTTTGCAAAAAAAAGGTTTAGGAAAAGAAATGGCTGAAAAGTTTTATAGAATTTACAGGAATGAAAGAGACGAAAAAAAAGCCGGCGAAAGTGTTTCAGTTGAAGAAGCAGAAAAATTGTTTGGAATTGTTGAAATGGGAATAAAGGAAATGAAAGGGAATTAAATGGCTTCAAAAAAGAAATTAATAAAAGGAATCAAGACAATTGAAAAAAGAATTAAAGAACATGAAAAAAAGCTTGCTGAAGCTTTCTCTGAAGAAGGAAAAAATTATTTAATCAAAGACTTGAACAGGCTTAAATGGCAGAAAGAAAAAAAAGAAAAGCAGTTGTGAATTAGATTAATTAATGCGTTTGAAAGCTTAAACTTTTGCAAATCCCTCTCTACCGATAAAAATTACTTTTCAGCAAAGCGAAACAGTAAACTGATAGCGTCACGAATCCTTTTACATTCCCCGCTATAAACATGAAGTAAGTGCTCTGCTGTTGCAGACTCTAAACGATAATTAGGGTCTTCTTTTGGGATTTTAACCCATGCTTTCCCCAAAAAATCAGCATAATGCTCTATTTGATTAGCTATTTTTTCTTGGTTTATGTCCAGCCATTGCAGTGATTTTTTATCTATTTTAGCTTTGCCTGCTTTTACATCAGCTGACAGTTTAACATACCTTGCTAAACCAAAATGTTTTTCAATTGCTTTTCCAACAATTGAATGAATCTTCAAATTAGTCTTTGCAGATTCCGGCCCTTTCTTTAATTTAATCAGTTTAGCAATATCAGCTTTTACTGCTTCTTTTAAACCATCAAAAAAGATTCTTCTTTTTTGTGCAGGCGCGATAGTGCGTTTGATAGTTCTTGCTCCCGGCTTTCCGGTTCTTCTGCTTGTTTTTTTTCTTGCTGTTCTTCTTCTACCCAAACCTGAACTCATTCTTTTAGCTTGCATTTATTTCACTGAATAAAACTTGTTTTCTTTTCTTTAATAATATTTCTGTTTTGTGTGTAGTTGTGGAAAAACTTAAATTAAGGTTGACTCATTTTTTTGTATGGAATTTGAGTTTAAGAACAATACAATAAAATTTGAAAGAGAGCTTTCAAATCTTGATAAACTGGTAATAATATTCACTAAAATCCTTGAAAAACAAAAAATAGATTATGTGATTATTTCAGGTTATATTGCAATACTTTTTGGAAGAAGCAGAAACACTGAAGACATTGACTTGTTCATTGAAGAAATGCCTTTTGAAAAATTTAAGGCTTTTTGGATTGAATTAGACAAACAAGGTTTTGAATGCATTATTACTTCAAAAGTTAAAGAAGCTTATTATGAATACTTAAAGAATCAGACTCCTTTAAGGTTTGCAGTTAAAGGAACTTTTCTTCCAAACTTTGAATTAAAGTTTCCTAAAAGCGACCTAGACAAGTACTCGCTTGAAAACAAAGTTAAAGTTGAATTAAACAATGAAATTCTTTACACTTCAAAAATGGAATTGCAGATAGCTTACAAGCTTTATTTGGGTTCAGATAAAGACATAGAAGATGCAATTCATTTATGGCAAGAATTTAAAAACAGTTTAAACAAAGAATTATTTAAAGGGTTTGTTAAAAGGCTTAAAGTAGAAAATAAAGTCAAAGAATTAGAGTGAGTTAAATGAAATTCCCAAAAATTGACTTAAAAGAATTAGAAAAAGAAAAAGAAAGAAACAGAAAAAACAGGCTGGAATTTGTAAAACTGTATGCTGAATGGCTAAAAAAAACTCCAAATAAAATCTGGAGCAAACAACAAAATAAATTCTTAAACAAATAATCAGTTTGCAAGGGATTTAAAAACTTTTTTTGAGAACAATTAGTAAAACTTATTATGATTTGGAGGGAAAAAAAATGGAACTGGTTTTTTATGCAATTTTAGCAGGAATAATTGCTTTGCTTTACACTGTGGTTTTGAACAGAAAAATTAATTCAAAGGACATGGGCAACGCAAAAATGAAAGAAATTAGTGCAGCAATAAGAGAAGGTGCAATGGCTTTCTTAAAAAGAGAATACAAAACACTTGCAGTGTTTATTGTTGCAGTGTTTATCATACTTACGGCATTAAGCCAGTTTTATCCTCAGGCAATGAGTTTTTTTGTTGGAGTATCATTTATTGTTGGAGCATTATGTTCTGCTTTGGCTGGCTGGCTTGGAATGAATACAGCAACCAAATCAAATGTAAGGACAACACAGGCAGCAACAACTTCAATGAGTGAAGCATTAAAAGTTGCTTTTTCTTCTGGAGCAGTAATGGGTTTAAGTGTAGTAGGATTAGGAATTCTTGGAATCAGCGTATTATATTATATTTATTCTTTAATGGGATTTGAAAACCCAACAGTATTATTATTTGGCTTTAGTTTTGGTGCTTCAAGCATTGCATTATTTGCTAGAGTAGGAGGAGGAATTTACACTAAAGCAGCAGATGTTGGAGCAGATTTAGTTGGAAAAGTGGAAGCAGGAATTCCAGAAGACGACCCAAGAAATCCAGCAGTAATAGCAGATAATGTAGGAGACAATGTAGGAGATGTAGCTGGAATGGGAGCAGATTTATTTGAAAGTTACGTGGGAAGCATTATTGCTTCAATGGCTTTAGGGTTAATTGCATTTAATGTATTAGGAATGGAATTTCCTCTGGCTTTAGCTTCAATTGGAATTATTGCTTCAATTTTAGGAGTAATTTATGTTAATTTATTGAGTTCAGAAAAAGGAGTTCATTCAGCTTTAAGAAATGGAACATTAGTTGCAGCAGGAATCATGGTAGTATTAACTTATATTGTAATGACTTTTATGCCATTGTTTTCAGGCATTCCAATTCAAATATTTTATTCAATGGTAACAGGATTAATTGTCGGAATATTAATTGGATTTTTAACTGAATATTATACTGCACACGATTATAAGCCTACAAGAGAAGTAAGCAATGCAGCAAATACAGGTGCAGGAACAAATATTATTGCAGGATTAGCTTTAGGTTACAAGTCAACTGCATTGCCTGTACTTGTTTTAGGCGCAGGAATGTATTTTGCTTATTATTTTGGTGGATTATATGGAATTGGGATTGCAGCAGTAGGCATGCTTTCAACTCTAGGAATTACTTTAGCAGTAGACGCATACGGCCCTGTAGCAGACAACGCCGGCGGAATAGCAGAAATGGCTGGATTAAATAAAAAAGTAAGAAAAGTAACAGACTCTTTGGATGCAGCAGGAAATACTACTGCAGCAATAGGAAAAGGATTTGCAATTGGTTCAGCTGCATTAACTGCATTAGCTCTTTTTGCAACTTTTGGAGCAACAACTGGCCTTGAATCAATTGATATTATGAAAACAAATGTAATGGTTGGATTATTGATTGGAGCAATGCTTCCCTTCCTTTTTAGTTCTTTTGCAATGACTGCAGTAGGACAAGCTGCTCAAGCAATGGTTGAAGAAGTCAGAAGGCAGTTTAAAGAAATCAAAGGATTAATGGAAGGAAAAGCAAAACCAGATTACAAAACTTGCGTGGAAATTTCAACTTCAGCTGCAATGAAGAAAATGATTGTGCCTGGACTGCTTGCAGTATTAGCTCCAATAATAGTTGGATTAATTTTAGGCCCAGAAGGATTAGGAGGAATGCTTGCTGGAGCATTAGTTTCTGGGGTAATGATGGCAATAATGATGGCTAATGCTGGTGGAAGCTGGGATAACGCAAAAAAATATATTGAATTAGGAAACTTTGGAGGAAAAGGCTCTAATGCACATAAAGCTGCAGTAACAGGAGACACTGTAGGAGACCCGTTTAAGGACACTGCAGGACCTTCACTAAATATCCTGATAAAATTGATGAGTATTGTTTCATTGATTTTTGCTTCAATTTTAATGGTGCTTTAAAGCATCATTACTTTTTCTTTTCTGGTTTTCTTCTTTCTCTTCTTCGCCTGTCAGTTGAAACTTTAACTCTTGTAGTAACAGAATAATGGCCTCTTTTTGCAGGAGCAGTGACAGGTTCAGATAATGCTTCTTCAGAAATGATTTCATGGGATTCAACACTTCTGAATGGCTTGTCTTCAGGGTTTATTTGTTTTCTTTTTTCTGCATTTGCAGGGTCATCAAAATAATCTCTTCTCTTCAGCACAGCTTTTTTTCCGTTAGGTATTTGCATAAAAATTTCTTTTTTGGTTAGTTCAAAAGGAGCCTGCCTTTCAGGTCTTTGACCTTTTCTTCTATCCTCTATTCTCCTGTCAAAAAAAGCATACTTTCTTCTCATGCGGTTAGGCACAGGAATTTTTTTTGCAAGTTTTCTAAGAAAAGGTTTAACAGGCATAACAAGAATAAAAGAAACAGAAATTAATAAGCTTTTACTTTTTCTTTTATTGTTTTTTAGTTGGCTTAACTTCTTTCCCCCCTAACAAATACACCAGGATAAGTTTTTCGTCCACTTCCCATTCTTCTTTTCTTTAGAAAGTCTATTGCTTTATCAACTTCCATTGGAGAGTATCCTGCTTCAATTAATTCTTTTCGTTTATAACCTGCAAATAATGCAAGTCTTGCAGACTTGTCTAAAAGCCTTACGCTTAATGCAGAAAAATTACTTCTCTTCAGTTGGTGCATACTAAGGGTAGATTTAACTTCAGCTGGATCCATATACTTGAATTTTCCAGGAAAACCCGCAGAAATATAACCTCCTTTAACTAAGTCTTCATCAGCTATTACAAATTTTTTACAAACTTCTTCAACAGGAACTCCAAGCAAATTATATAATTTCAAGAATCTAATGCCCTTAGGGTCACCAGCATTATTTAGTCTAAGATCATCCAAGTCAAATTCCTTACTAAAAAGTGTTCTCCAGTTAAGCCCACGTTTAAGAAGAATTTCTGCAAGATTTCTTATATCAAGATTAGATATTGACTTGGACTGCACCCTTGTTTCCGGACACATAGTTAAGCGACTTTTGGTTTAAAATCAATAGGAGGACTGTGTGTGAATAAAAGAAAGAAGTTTACAAGAGAGTTTAAGCTTTCTGTTTTGCAGGAGATTGAATCTGGCAAAAC
>JAHJUD010000022.1 GCA_018829335.1 Microcaldota archaeon
AAAAAGCTTGCGTTAGATTTATTAATTCAAAGAATCACATAATTTTGTCTTTTCGTTTTTTTCTCTTTTTAAAGCTTTTAAAGAGCAATTTATTTAAAGCTTTAAATGCCTTGTATATTGGAGTAAAAGATATTTGGAGTGAAAGATATATTATGGCTGCAACTTTAGGTAATGTTTTATTGGAAGAGGTTTTATTCAGCAATGCAGCACAAGCCGTTGGGGTAATTGTTTTAGGTTTGCTTGCTGCAAAAATCTTAGGAAAAGTTTTTGAGCTTTTATTGAGAAAGCAGTCAAGTAAAACAACCAGTGATTCTGTTGTAAGGTCAGTTGAATTATTTATTTTTGTGGTTTCCTTAATTCTTGCTTTAAGTGTCTTAAAAGTTTCAGTTGCAGAAGTGTTGGTTTCAAAAGTAATGTCTTTTATTCCTTCAGTTGTGATTTTTTTCCTTGTATTTGTTTTAGGCTACATTCTTGTAACCCTGATAGTTGATGCTGTAAGCTTTTTGTTCATCAGATTCGGGTCTGACGCTTACTTGGAAGAATTCGGCATTTCAAGGCAGATTGTTTCTTCTTTCTTTTTTGCAGTGAAATTCTTTTTATTGCTTGTAGTTTTAATGCTTTCTTTTTCTTCTGTTGGAGTTAATGTAAGCTTGTTCAGCGGTTTTTTCAGCACTATTGTTACTGTAATTCTTGTCTTGATTGCAGCTTTATTCTTTTTTGGCTTCAAGGAAATCTTTGAAAACTTTTTTGCAAGCATTTACATTCAAAGAAACTTAATTAAGCCTGGCCAGCAGATTAAAATTGAAGATGAATCAGGAGAAGTAATCGGAGTAGACATTCATGGAGTAATGTTAAGGCTTGCTTCAGGATATAATATGGTTATCCCAAACAAGGAATTCATAAAAAAAGATTTTTATCTTAAAAGAGCCAGAAGCGATATTTCAAAGCTTGAAAGCATTAGAAGCAAGTTTATTCCCCAAGCAAATTATTTTTGCGGGCCTGCTTCTGCTTCAATGATGCTTTCTTTTTTTGGATATGATTTTTCCCAGCAGGAAATAGGAATGGCTGCAGGAACAAAAAGCCCTGGAGGAACAAAGCCTTTGGATTTAATTAAAGCAGTTGAAAAACTGACTAATAACCTTGTTAAAGGCCAGTTAGTCAGATACAATGAAATTTATAATTTAAAGGATGAAGTGAAAAGCTGGATTGCTGACAGTGCAATGATTTTAATGTGGTATAAAAAGCCTGTGTTGTTTCCTGAAAAAAAATCCCGTTCAGGGCATTTTGTTTTATGTGTTGGAGTTGAAGGAGACGAAATAATTTTAATGGATCCTTCTCCTCAAACTGCAGGAGTTTATATGGTTGATTACCGTTTATTAGATGAAGCAATGAGTGAAACAGACAAAAAAAGAGGCTATTTAATTTTTGGAAAAAAAGGCACGCCTGCTTTTTGGAGAATACAAGAAGGATTAATTTATGCTAATGTTTCTTCGTATAAAAACCTTTCAAAATCTTTTGAAAGATATGTCAATAAATTAATTAGAAGAAAATCTGTTGTAAATGATTTGCTTTCAGAATTTGTTTTTAGTGAAATCTCAAAAGATCCTGAAAGAAAAATAAAGAAAATATGGGTTCCAGAGAAAAAAAACCCAGCTAATGCAGTTCCCTTAAAAGAAGACTCTGAAGCAGTAAATGATTAAAGTGAATTTAATGAAGGCATTGTTTATTCATGAAAAAAATGATTCTGAAATTGAAAAGTTAAAGACAGCATTTAACAAGAAAAGCATTTCAGTTGAACTGGTTGAAATAGGAAAAATTGGTTTGCTGACTGAAGGCAAAGAAACAAGCCTGATTTTAGACAGCTTAAGCCTTGAAAATATTGATTCTTGTTTTTTGTCTGTGGGAGTCGAGTTCACTCAGTTTGTTGAGCCATTGCTTGATGAATTTTCCCAGAAAGGAATTTATTGTCAGGTTAAACCTGATTCTTATTCAATGCTTTCAAGCAAAGCATTTCAGTTAACTACTTTAACTTCTCATGGAATTAAAACGCCTAACACGACAATTTTTGGTTCAAGTTATTTCATTAATGCTTCGCTAAAAGAATTCCGTTTTCCTTTGATTTTGCAGGTTTTTGACGGATACAAAAAAATTCAGGATGTTTTAGTGGAATCAGAGAAATCATTGCTTTCAATTGTCAAAAGCATTAAATCAGATTTTGATGTATTGCTTTTGCAGGAATTCTTCAACAAAGACTTGGATGTAAGTGCAGTAATTGGAGAAAATGTTTTTACTGTGAGAAGGCCTTGGATTAAAGAAAAATTAGAGTATGCAAAAAAAGGGTCAAGCAGGACTTTAAGCGAAAAAGAACAAAAAAATGTAATTAATGCATGCAATGCAATCGGGATAGAAATTGCTACAGTGAAATCAATTGACGGAAACATTGTCAGTTTAAAGCCTTCAATTGATTTTTCTTTTTTTCAGGAAATAATAGGAAAAAATTTGTATGAAACTACAGCAGAATTTTATTTAAGCAAGTTTAAGAAGGAATAAAAAATGAAGTTTTTGTATATTGGCGGAAGCAATGAAAGGCAGGAAACAAAACAGATGATTTTAGAGGAAGCCCACAAGTTTTTTGACACAGTGCTTTTTGCGCCTTTAAGCAAAATAAAAATTGAATGCATTAATGGAAAAACAAAATTAATGTTTAAGGGAACAGATTTAACTTCTTTTAATGCATGTTATGCAAGGTTTTTTTCAAAGGATTTAATGTTTGGCGAAATTGTATTGGATTTATTGAATCAGTCAGATGTTTTTATTCCTTTGACTCCAGAAGGCTTTCAAATCACTAACCACAAGTATTTTACTGTAAAGGTTTTGTCTCGAGAAAATATTCCTGTTCCTGTTTCTTCTCTGGCTGTTACTCCTCAAACTGCAATTGACATGAGCAATAAAATAGGTTATCCTGTAATAATCAAGTTGCTGTCAGGTTTTGGCGGAAAAGGAATAATGCTGGCAAATTCTGAAAGCGAGTTCAGGCCTGTTTTAGATACATTAAAAGTTTTCAAGGAATTTATTTCAACTCAAGAATATGTTAAATCAGAAAATTATGATATCCGCTGTCTTGTTTTTGGCGAAGAAGTTTTTGGAATTAAAAGAATCTGTGCTGAAGGAGAATGGCGCACTAATGTTTCCCGCGGAGGAAAAGCAGTTGAAGTTGAATTAAGTTCTGCAATGAAAGAAGATGCATTAAAGGTTTCAGCTATTTTAGGTTTAGGGGTTTGTGCAGTAGATTTCATGGAAACAGAAGGAAAATACAAATTGATTGAAGTGAATTTTGCGCCTGGTTTTGTTCCTGATTTTTTTGGAAACAAGTTTCCTAAAATTTTAATGCGTTACTTGTATAAGAAAACAAAAGAATTAAAGGCAAAAAACAGTTTTTGATTTTTATGAAGTTAGCAATTATTTCGATAGAAAAACAGTTTGAAACTGAAAGAATTCAAGAAGAAGCATTAAAGAGAAAACACGAAGTTTATTTTTTTTCTCCTGAAAACCTGCAGGCAGAAATTTTTCCCAAAAAAATTTTTGATGTTGTTTTGTTCAGGGTTTTGAAAGGAAATCCATTGCAGTCAAGGGCTTTAGCTTTAAGTTTTTATTCTGCCGGAACAAAAGTGATTGATGAAAAATTAATCCACATGCTTGGAAAAAACAAGTTTACCAACTATTATTCTTTTTTTAAGGCAGGATTAAATATTCCTAAAACTTTTTTTTTGAATGAAAAAACCTTGTTTTCTCTTCCGTTTGAACAAGCTGAATGGATTGTCGTAAAAGAACTTGAAGGAAAAAGAGGGGAAGGCGTTTACAAAATCCAGTTTTCTGAATTGCATTCTTTTGTTTCTGCTTCAAAAGAAAAAGATTTTCTGGTTCAGGAATTTATTCCGTTTGAAAAAGAATTAAGAATAATGGTAATTGGAGGAAAAGCTTTGGGTGCATTTGAAAAGCAGTCAGTTCACTGGAAAAAAAACATTGCGCAAGAGGCAAAAGCTGTTCCGTTCAAGTTAACTAAAGAAATTTCTGGTATTGCAGTTAAGGCAGCAAAAAGCACTTCAATTGAAATTGCAGGAGTTGACTTGGCTTTATACAAAAAGAAATGGTTTGTTTTGGAAACAAATCGTTCCCCGCAATTCCGTGCTTTTGAGGAATCAACAGGAATTAATGTTGCAGAAAAAATTGTTGAATACTTGGAAAAGAAAAAACAGTAAAATGGTTTGGAAAAAGAAAGAAAAACTTAAAGAAGAAAAAAAACAAGAAGCTGGTTTAATTGGATGAATTAGAAGAAGATGATTTCAGGTTAAAGAAATTAGACAAACAGGTTAAAGAGGAAAGCAGGAAAAAAACAGTTAATTTCAAGTTTTGCCCTTCTTGCGGTTCAACTAATTTAAAGCCTGTGATTTACGGTTTGGGAAAAGATTCTGCTGCTTTGTCTCCTCAAATGCGTTGCGTTGACTGTGGTTTTTATGGTTTTCCAATTGAGGGAACCCCTGAATTCATTCAAGAATACAGGAAAGAATTAAAAGAAAAACAGAAAGAGAACTAGAAAAGAGAATAAGAAATAAACAAACAAAAGTTATATGTAAATCTTATGTATTTATTCATTAATTTTATATATTAAAAAACAATTAAGTTTATATATTTTTTGATTACTATTATTTATTAATTGATAACTTTTGGTGATTGTTGTGTTAAAACAAGTTCAGAAATTTAGGCATTCTCCCACTTTGAATACTGTTCTTATGGTTGAGAGTGTTCTGAAAAATATGGATGAAAGTGTTGTTTCTATTGCAGAGCTTAAAAGAAAACTTCCTAATCAGGTTAACCATAATACTTTGATGGTTGTTCTTGAGTACTTGGAGGAAAGCAATAAGATTGCTGTAACTTTAAAGGGAATTACTTGGATTCATAACTCTAACCCTAAATTAAAAAAGGCCGTTTTTAGAGGTCTTGAGTTATGAAGACTGTTAAAGTTATTCTTTCTCCTGAAGCAGAAGAAGTTTACAATTATTTGAATAAGGAGTCTGTTAATTCAAAAACTGAAAGAACTATTTTTAATGGAATAAACAAGAAAGTTGAATTAGTTAAACAAAATATTCATTATGGAAATCCTGTGCCAAAAAAGCTTATTCCAAAAGAATACTAAGAAAAATACGGCATTACAAATTTGTTTAGAGTGGAACTTCCAAATTATTGGAGGATGCTTTACTCTCTTACTGATGGAGAAACAAAAATTGAAATAATTGCTTTTGTTTTAGATTTAATTGACCATCCAACTCACAACAAAAAATTCGGCTACAAGAAAAAATAATGCAGGAATTTTCCGAGAAAAAACCTTTTTTTTGAAAAGACTGTAATAGCATTAGTTGAAAGTGTTTCTACTTCTTTAGCTTCTCTGTTAAGCAATTAAGTAAACGATTTTTTGTTTGGAATCTTGTAACAAAAAAGAAGAAAAAAAAACAAAATTAAAATTAAGTTTTTTGCTTAAATTGTTTGATTATTTCTTTTTTTAGTTTAGATGACTTAAATCTTTTTGAATTCAATGCTTTAACTCTTTTAATCTTCATTTTAACTCCAATTCTTTTCAGTTCTTTTTCTAATTCTTTTTTTGCTGGCTTTTGGTCATAGCCTAAAACAATTACTTCAGGTTTAAGCTTTTTCACAACTTCAAACACACTGCCTTTTTTTGTCCCTAAAACCGCTTTGTTGACTGGCTTTAATGATTCAATTAAATGTTTTCTTTCTTTTTCTTTTAAAATCGGTTTCTTTCCTTTAATTTTTTCAACAGTCTTATCTCTTGCAATAACTACAATTAATTCTGTTCCAAACTTTTTTGCCTGTTGTAAATAGTATAAGTGCCCTGGATGCAATCCATCAAACGTCCCAAACACTAAAACTCTTTTTTTCATTTTTCCACTCATTCAATTGAATCCCAAATTGTTTTTAATCTTTTAACTAATCTTAAAGCTCTTGCTTGATCTGTTTTCCTGAAACTTCTGCTGTACTTTTTTGCTTTGATGTATTCTTCAAGTTTTTTTGGGTTTATTACACTTAACTCAAAAAATAATGGGTTGCCGTTAATTATATCGATGTTGTTTGGGTCTTCGTTAACAAACAATCCTGCTTTCCTCATTTCTTTTAAAGTTCTTTTAACAAGTGTTGAATCTATTTTGTTGCCAATGTATTCATCTATTATTTTTTGTTCTTGGTCACTTCTTTTTTGCCATTTTTTTTCTACTGCTTTCATGTATTTTTTATGGAATTCTGTTGTAGAAACTTCTCTTGAATAAGTTTCAACTCCTTTAGGGTATTCAGTAATTGCCCCTTTCTTTTTTGGTTTCCATTTTTTTGGAACCCTTAAAGCAGAAAAATGAACTACATTTCTAGGAAAAACAAGTTTTGCTATTAAATTTGAATAAAACTGCACTTTTGGATGCTCCATTTTTAGTTCCATGGGTTGATGAGTAATTCTTACAATTCTCCTGTTAGGCGAAGAATTTGGTCTTCTGTAAATTGTTGCTTCTTCACATCTGATAATTTTTGTTTTCCTTAATCTTCTTCTTGGAACAACCATACAAATAAAATATAATTCATTACACTATAAATAAGTAGGTGTGAAAGTGGATTTAGAAGAAAAAATGCAGTGGATTGAAAAAAACACTGTAGAATTAGTTAAAAGAGAAGAAATAGAAAAACTTTTAAAAGAAAAAAAGCATCCAGTAACTTACTGTGGTTATGAGCCTTCAGGTGAAGTGCATTTAGGCCATATGGTTACTGCAACAAAATTAGCTGAAATGGAAAAAGCCGGCTTTAAAGTGAAAATTCTGTTGGCTGACTGGCATGCTTTATTAAACAAAAAAGGTTCAGAGGAAACAATTCTTGAAAACGTTAAATTATGGAAGAAAGCATTCAAAAAATTAGGCATTAAAGAACCTGAATTTGTTTTGGGTTCTGATTTCCAGAAAAAACAAGAATATTTTGAGGACTTGCTTACTCTTTCACTTAACACTACAATTAACCGAGGACTGCGTTCAATGCAGGAGATTGCAAGAGATATTGAAAACGCAAGCATTTCTCAGGCAATTTATCCTTTAATGCAAATCAATGACATAAAACACCTTAAAATTGATGTTGCGCAGTCAGGAATAGAACAAAGAAAAATCCATATGCTTGCAAGAGAATTGCTTGAAAAAATTAATTACAAAAAGCCTTCTTTTGTTCATACTCCTTTAATTGATTCAATGTTGAAACCTGGAACGAAAATGAGTTCTTCTGATGCTTTTACTTTGATTTCTGTGCGTGATTCAGAAGAAGAATTAAAGAAAAAAATTTCTAAGGCTTTTTGCGTTGAAGGAGACTCAAAAAATGCTTTAATGCAGATAATGAAATTAATTGTTTTTCCAAGAAAAAAAAGCGTGGGAATTTCTCGTCCTGAAAAATTCGGCGGAAACATTAAATTCAATTCTTTTATTGAACTGGAAAAAGTTTTTACTGAAAAAAAACTTCATCCAATGGACTTAAAAAATTCCTTAACAAAAGAATTAAATGAAATTCTTGAGCCTGTAAGAAAGGTTTTTGTTTAAGGTTAATTTTATAAACTATAAAACTCATTTATTATGTGTTATGAATCCAGTTCACTTGCTTTACAAGCCAGGAGAAGTAGTAAAACATTACCTTGAAAACCCTAATATAATGAAGGCTTTATTGTTTGTTTTACTGCCTGGAATAATTTCTTTGATTGGATTATTTTTTTATGGTTTTGAAGTAAGCTTTCTTGCTGAAGCATTTAATTTTTTGGCTGCAATTCTTTCATGGATTATTGCCTCAATCTTGATTGCTTTAATTATTTCTTTGTTTGCAAGAAAAAATGTTAGAACAGAGTTTTATGGCATTGCTTCAGCTGTTTCTTTAACAAGATTCTTGGGGGCAATTGCTGTCCTGATGTTTTTGTTTATTCCTGCAATTCTTCCTTCAGAAATATTTGATTCTGCAAGGCAGTTTCATACAGGTCAGATTACATTAAATGAGTCAATTGATGCAATCTCTAATGCAATGAATTCTGAAGCATTTGTTTCTGCTTTGCCCGCTGTAACTGCAATAATTATTCTTGTATTAATTTTTGCTTTGATTTCGGTTTTTGTTTATTATCATATTATTGCAAAAAAAGTTAATTCAAATTTTTTAGTGCATTCAATTGCTTTAATTTGCTTTCTGCTTTTAGATGTTGTTTTTTTGGCATTAATAGGCTTATAAAATTTAAGAGGTGGTTTAATGGACGAATTAGATATATGGGATCCGTTTAAGAAAATAAGGAAACAGGAAAACATTTCAAGGTTTTTTGATTCTATTCCTTCGTTTCCAAAATTTGATTCAATGATACGCCAGCCTTTAGTTGACATCAAAGACACAGGAAATTCACTGAAAGTTACAGCAGAGCTTCCAGGAATAAAAAAACAAGATTTGGATATTGATTTAACTGAAAGCCAATTAATCCTAAAAGGAAAAATTGATGAAAAAAAAGAAGAAAAAAACCCAAAACAAGGATATTATTTTAAGGAAAGGAAATTCAGTTCTTATTTTAGGGCAATTCCTTTGCCTGATGAAGTGATTGCAGGAAAAGCTAAAGCAGAATTCAAGGACGGAATTTTAGAGTTAACTTTGCCTAAAAAACACCAGAAGAAAAGTAAATCTTTTAAGGTAAAGGTAAAATAATTAATTTTTTCCTTTTTCAATTAATTTAAATAGTTGAAAGTATAAATGCTTTTTATGAAGCTAAAACTTTTAAAAAGATTCAGAAAACGCCTTAAATCCAAACCTTCAGCAAAACTAAAAGAAGGAAGGATTCTTGGGGGAACTCTGAAATACAATAGAGCAGGAATAAGGCTACTTAAAGCACATCCTGCTGTAACAAATCTTGTTAATCAAATTGTTACAGGGCAACTTAAAATTAAATCAAAATTGCATTCAGACCTTAAAGCAGCTAAAGCTGCATTAAAATTTGAAGAAAAAAAAGTCTTTTTAACTGAAAATAAACCTCCTTTTTTTCAGGTAAGCAAGAGAATGAATTTTGAAGGATATATTGTGGAGAGAGTTCATTTTTCTTCTGGAGGTTTTATAGATTCAGGAGTATATAAATGGCTTTACAGAATAACTTCAAGAAACGGAGAATCAGTTTTAGTGAAAATTCAGCCTCAAATTGCTGTTGCATCAAAAATTGAAACAATGCATGAAGTAAGAAATTTAGGTTATAAAACCCCAAAATATTTTCTTGAATTCAATTTTCCTGATTTTAGTGTTCAGGTTATTGAAGCAATGAAGCTTCCAAACATGAATCAGTTAGAAGCAGGCATCCAAAATTTTAGTCATAATGAATTACTACTAATAAATAAGGCATTTACTGCAGAACAAAAAAAGCTTTCCAAAAAATTCGATGAAGTAAAAGAAAGCAACTGTCTTGTTTCAGTTGAAAGAACAATTTACGGTAAAATAAAACCTCATTTTTATTGGATTGATTTAAGGCCAAGATGACTCTTCAATTACCTTAAAATAACTTTTTCTAGTCTTTTTTATTGAAATGCTTAAATTCTATAATTCTTTAACCAAAAAAAAACAGGCTTTTAAGCCGTTAAAAGAAAAACAAGTCAAAATGTATACTTGTGGCCCGACAGTATACGATTATGCACATATAGGAAACTTTCGCGCTTATGTTTTTGAAGACCTTTTAAGAAGGTATTTGAAGTTTAAAGGATTTAAAGTAATTCAGGTAATGAATTTAACTGACGTTGACGACAAAACCATTAAAGGCTCGCAAAAAGAAAACCTTTCATTAAAAGAATTTACTTCAAAATACAAGAAAGCTTTTTTTGAAGACATTAAAACCTTGAATATAGAAAAAGCAGAGTTTTATCCTGAAGCAACAAAAACAATTCCAGAAATGGTTGAATTAATAAAAAAATTGCTGAAGAAAGGCTTTGCCTATAAATGTGATGATTCAAGCATTTATTTTTCAATTAAAAAATTCAAAAACTATGGAAAACTTTCTGGCTTCAAAATAGAAGAATTAAAAGAAGGGGCAAGAGTATGCCAAGACGAATACGATAAAGAAAACCCAAGAGATTTTGCTTTATGGAAAGCTTACTCTAAAGAAGACGGAAATGTTTTATGGGAAACAGAATTAGGTAAAGGAAGGCCTGGATGGCATATTGAATGCTCTGCCATGAGCATGAAGTATTTAGGAGAAACCTTTGACATTCATACAGGAGGAATTGACAATAAATTCCCTCATCATGAAAATGAGATAGCCCAAAGCGAGTGTGCTACAGAAAAAAAGTTTGTTAATTACTGGCTTCACTGTGATCACTTGATTGTTAACGGACAAAAAATGTCCAAGTCTTTGGGAAACTTTCACACTTTAAGGGATTTGCTGAAAAAAGGTTTTTCTCCTGTTGCAATACGCTTCTTATTACTTTCAACTCATTACAGAAGCAAACTGGATTTCACTGAAAAAAACTTAGAGGAAGCAAAAACTAAAACAGAAAAATTCAATGAACTTATTCTGAAATTAAAAGAAATAAAGAACGAAAAAATAAACGGAAAAGAAAATTCTACTGAATCATTAATTAAGAAAGCAGAAACAGAATTTGAAAAAGCTTTAGATGACGATTTAAACATTTCTTTGGCTTTAACTTTTTTGTTTGATTTTGTTAAGGAAATAAACAAATTAATTGATGAACAAAAACTTTCAGTAAAAGATGCAGAAAAAATTCTTGTTTTCCTTAAAAAAATTGATGTTGTTTTAGGTGTAATGAAATTTGAAGAAGAAAAACTTCCAAAAGAATTAATGCTTTTAATTGAAGAAAGAGAGAAAGCAAGAAAAGAAAAAAATTGGGGTAAATCAGATGAAATCAGAAATGAACTCTTAAAAAAAGGAATTCAGCTGGATGACACAAAAGACGGAGTAAGATGGAAGAAAATCTGATTTTTTGATAAAACTTTTTTCTAAAAAGTTTTATATATTCTTATTGCGTTGTTTTACTTTATGTTAGAGCAGTTTGCAGCAAACCTGAATTTTGTTTTAGAGCTTGGATTAGTTGCAGAATTAGGCTTGATAGTGGTTTTTGCTACTTTAATGGCTTTAATCGGCCGTTTTTTAAAACAGCCTTTAATTTTGACTTATATTGTTGCAGGAGTAATTATCGGCCCAATAGGTTTAAGCCTTATAGGACAGACACAGCATATTGCTTTAATTTCAGAATTAGGAGTGGCTTTTTTGTTGTTTACTGTTGGAGTGGAATCAGACTTAAACAAGCTAAAAAACATAGGTAAAGTTGTTTTTCTTGGAAGCTTGGTTCAGGTTTTATTGATTTCTTTAATCAGCTTTTTTTTATTTAATTTTTTAGGATTAGACTTTATTGTTTCAGTTTATCTTGGATTAATTCTTGCGTTTAGTTCAACTATGGTTGTGATAAAAAATCTTTCTGACACGCAAAAACTTAATACATTGCATGGAAGATTAATGATCGGCTTTTTGTTAATGCAGGATTTTTTGGTTGTTTTGGCTTTGCCTTTGATTTCAGTTAATTCTTTTTCTGTTGAATCTGTTTTGCCGATAATAGTTAAAGGCATTCTTTTGGTTTTGCTTGCTTTTTTCCTTGGCAAATTTGTTTTTTCTAAAATTGTTTCTTATTCTTCTAAAAGCCAGGAATTATTGTTTTTAAGCGGGTTAAGCACTTGTTTTGTTTTTATTTTTTTGTCTTCAATGCTTGAGTTTTCTCCTGCTGTAGGCGCATTTCTTGCAGGCTTAAGTTTGTCTTCTCTTTCAAGTAATCTGGAATTAATCGGTAAAATAAGAGGCATAAGGGATTTTTTTGTTACAGTGTTTTTTGTTTCTTTGGGGATGCAGTTAACTTTGTTTTTTTCTTCTTCAATTGAATTCATTTTATTGATTGCTGTTTTAATGCTTTTTATTGTGTTGATTTTAAAGCCTGTTGTTTTTGCTTTAATTTCTATTGTTTCAGGTTATGGTACAAGAAATGGATTGCTTGTAGGGTTTTCTTTAGCGCAAATCTCTGAATTCTCTTTTATTCTTGCCTCGCAAGGATTTAATTCAGGTCAAGGAGTATTGCCTGCAGATATTTTTTCTATTACTATAATCATCACTGCTTTAACAATGGCTTTGACTCCTTATTTTATGAATTCAAGTGAAAGCATTTATTCAAGGCTTTCAGGTTTCTTCAGCCTTTTTTCTTCAAGGATTGCTTTTGTCAACAGATTAAATGATTTGGAAAGGCTTCCTGAAGAAAGCGAATTAAACAAGCATATTGTTGTTGTCGGCGCAGGAGTAATGGGTTCAAGCATTGCCCAGGCAATAGGCAGGCACAATGATGTTATAGTCGTAGACCATGACCCTGATGTTATATTCCAGCAGATTAATTTAGGAATTAATTCTGTGTGCGGAAACATTGAAAACAATGAAGTGTGGTCTAAAGTTAATCTTGCTAAAGCTTCTTTGCTGGTTATTGCAATTCCTGATGTTTTGCCTTCACTTTATTTGATTGACAAGGCAAGAAGAATTAACCCTGAAATTGCAGTTTTTGCTAGAGCCAAAACAAAAAAAGATGCATTGGATTTTTATGAAAGAAAAGTTGATTTTGTGATTTTGCCGGACATTTTGGGGGGAAATGCTTTTATCAAAAACATTACTGCTTTTATTGAAACAGGAAAAGTGATTGATATATCAAATTTCAGGGACGAATTCATTTCTTATTTAAAAGAAGAAACAAAAGAAGAAAGAAAAAGGTTCAAGCTTTAATTTTCTGTGTGACTTAATATTAGTTTAAGGTCTTTTACGAGGTTATTAATTTTAATTATTCTATTTCGCATTTCAGTCATTGTTTGCTTGTCTCCTGTTATTCTTGCTTTAGCATATGCTGCTGCCATGCTTTCCACTAGCTTTTTTTTGCTAGTTATTAGTTTCTTTATTGGCTCAGTACCTGTTACATATGTTGTGCCTAAATATTCAGATAAAGACAGGCTGTTGCTTTTGAGATACTTTGATGCTATACTTTCCCACTCTTGTGCTCTTGTTTCAAGTTGTGCAGCTTCTCTGTTTCTCCACATTCTGTTTCTTCTTTTGGTTTTAATTTTTTTTATTATTCTGCTTATTCTGCTTATTCTGCTTATTCTGCTTATTCTAGGCACCCATATCCCTCCTTTATTTATTTTAATGTATTCTTCTATTTATTTTTTTGCTTTTCTATTCATAATAAACTTTTTCTTCAAATCCGTTTATTTTTCCTTTTTTGACTTGAATTCCTTCTTTTTTCAGCAATTCAATTTTTTTCTTTTTCCCAAATGCAAATCCTCCAATGCTTCCGTCTGATTTCACAACTCTGTGGCATGGCACTAGAGGAGAAAAAGGGTTTTTGTTGCAGGCGTTTCCGACAGCACGAACAGCTTTAGGTTTTCCTATTTTTTTTGCAACTAATTTATAAGTTGAAATCTTTCCTTTTGGAATTTTTTTAATTGAGTTCCAGACTTTTTGGTTAAAATCCATTTAAATTCCTGTTTTTTTCCATCCATTTTTTTTCTTTTATTTCCATTAAATTTTTTTTCATTTAAAGCCATACAATTTGTTTTCTTTAATGTATTCAAAAACTTTTTCCGGCAAAAAAACCGAGACATCTTTTCCTTCTTTGATTCTTTTCCTAATCATTGTAGAAGAAATGTTTCCGCTTACTGTTTTATTTAATTTAATGGGATTAAATTTTTCCACTTCTTTTGGAATCACTTTAGGTGAAGTGGGAATAATAATTAATTTCACTTCAGTTAAGAGTTCTTTCCAGTTTTTCCATTTTTTTATTTCTTTTAATGCCTTGCTTGCAATAATAAAATAAAATTCGTGTTCAGGAAACTCTTTTTTTAATTCTTTTATTGTGTCAACAGTAAAAGTTGTTTTTTCTTTTTTTAATTCAAAATCGCTTAACTCAAAATTTGTGTTTCCTTCTACTGCCAGTTCCACCATTTTTTTCCTGTGCTCTGCTGTAATTAATTCTTTTTTCAAAGGATTCTGAAAACAAGGCATAAACCAGATTTTATCACACACTTTTTTTTCCAAGACTTGTTCTGCTGCAGTTAAATGCCCTGAATGAATTGGATCAAAAGAGCCGCCAAAAACTCCTATTTTCATTTAATCACAGAAAATTAAAGCACAAGCAAACTTAAATTTATTGCTTTAACTGAATGAGTTAAAAAACCCATTGAAATAAAGTCAGGCTTTAAAGAAGAATATTTTTTTAAATTAGAAAAATTAATGTTTCCTGAAATTTCGGTTTTAATTCCTTTTTGTTTTCTTATTTCCTTTAATGCCTTTCCTGCGTTTTTCAAACTGAAATTGTCTAACATTATCACATCAGGCTTTTCTTTTAATGCGGTTTTAACTTCACTTAAATTTTTCACTTCAACTTCAATTACTTTTTTTGTTTTGCTTTTCTTGTTTTCTGTTTTTGCTTTTCTGATTAATTCAGGAATTGAATTGAATTTTAAATGGTTTTCTTTTATTAAGAAAGCTGTATTCAAATTTTTTCTGTGAGGCAGTACTCCTGCTTCTTCAGCTGCTTTTTTGTCAAACGTGTTTAATCCCGGACAAGTTTTCCTTGAAAGCATTATTCTGCAGTTTTTTCCTGCAATTTTTTGTGCGTTATTTGATGCAGTTGCAATCCCTGACATTCTTCCAAGAACATTTAATGCAGTTCTTTCAATTGAAAGAATTTTTTTGTTGTTTCCGTTTAATTTCATTAAAATTTTTCCTTTATTGTATGTTTTGCTGTTTTTTGCCTGCAATTTAACTTTAACTCCAAAATGCCTGAACAAGAATTCTGCTTCATCTAATCCTGAAATCACTGCTTTTTCTTTTAGTTTAATTACTGCATAACAGTTTTTTCCTGTTATTAAAGAAGTAGTAACATCTTTTCCTGAAACATCTTCTTTTACAAAACCAATTAATTTTTGTTTCATTTTTTCTGAAATCATTAAACCACTACAAAATCAATTTTTTTAGTTTTTTATTTTTTTTGCTTTTTAATCATTTTTCAATTTTTCAAATTTTGTTTTTGTCCTTTCATTTAAACCTTATTTTTCCTGTTGGTTCTGTTTTATGCTTGTTTGCTTTAATCCTTTCAAGGATTTTTTTTGCTTTTTCGCCGAATTCTTTAATTAATTTTTTTTCGCTTGTACCTTGTTCTTTTTTTTCAAGGATTTTATCAACTTCTTTGTAACTCATTCCTAAATCTTTTTCGTCTGTCTGGTTTTCTTCCAGTTCAGCTGAAGGCTTTCTTGAAATTATTTTTTCCGGAATGCCTGCAATTTTTGCTATTTCAAATACTTCTGTTTTGTATAAGTCTCCTAAAGGAACAAAATCTGTTGCTCCGTCTCCGTGTTTAGTAAAATATCCTAAAACAATTTCTGTTTTATTTGATGTGCCTAAAACTAAAGTGTTGTGTGCATTAGCGTAATTATACAATATGGTCATTCTGATTCTTGGCTTAATATTTGTTTTTGATGCCCTGTTTTGTTCCCACCCCAAGAGTTTCCAAAATGGACGAAAGAATTCATTAATGTTTACTTCAATTACTTTAATGCCTAATTGTTCTGCCAATTCTTTTGCATACTCTGCGCTTTCAGGCCTACTGGTTTTTTCTGGCATTATTAATCCTGTAATGTTTTCTTTTCCTATTGCGTCAACTGCAATTTTTGCTGTAAGAGAAGAATCTATTCCTCCGCTTAAGCCTATTGCTGCTTTATGACATCTTTGTTTTTCAAAAAACTCTTTTGTTTCTTTAATTAGTTTTTTGTATTTTTCTTCTGGTTTCATCTAAAATTTTAGAGCACATAATGTTTAAATACAAATTCAAGGCTTATTTTCTTATGAAAGAAAAAATTGTGATTGTTTCAGGCTTAAGCGGTTCAGGCAAAAGCAATTTAGTTGAATTCATCGCAGAAAAATTTAACCTTAATTTTGTGCATACTTCTGCCTTGCTGAAAGAATTAATGGAAGAAAAAAAAGCTGAAATTAAAGGCTCTTTTGGAGAAAAAAACCTTGGCTGGTGGGAATCAGCTGAAGCAAGAAAAGCTTTTGATAAAAGACTTGAACAAACAAAATTTGATGAACTCTTAGACAAAAAGCTTTTGGAATTAATTGACAAAGGAAATATTGTAATGGATTCATGGACAATGGGTTATTTAAGCAAAAAAGGATTCAAGATATGGCTTAATGCTTCAATTGAAACCCGCGCAAAAAGAATTGCTTTAAGGAATAAACAGGATTTCAATGAAGTATTGAATGCAATTAAATTAAAAGAAGAAAAAACAACTGAAATCTACAAAAAACTTTATGGTTTTACTTTAGGAGAAAACCTTGAAAAATTTGATTTGGTTATTGACACAGAAAAAATTCCCGAAAAAAAAGTAAGGGAAATTGCATTAAAAGAATTAAAAAAAGTTTTGTGATGTAACTTGGCAAAAAAAATTTATTTAAGAAATAGAAGTAGACCAAAACAACAACGGTCTGTTTTCAAAAGAAAAAACACTGCTTATAGAAGGGTTTTGAGCAGAATGAAAGAATTTCCTGTAATCCCTGAAAATAACCCTGAAGCAGTAAAATTAATGATTGCTGATTTCAGGCTTTATGGTTCAAGCCTTAAGAGTTTTTTGCAGAAAGTGACTAAAGAAAAAAATGTTAGTTTATTCAAAGCAGTTAAAGATGAGATTTTTGTCGTAAATAGTGCAATACAAAGAATGAATCGTGTCTTAACCGCACAATCAGCTAAAAAACACAAGATAAAAAGAACCAAAGAAAAACCCAAAAGAAGAGAACCAATTGCAGCCTGATTATTTCCTTACCGCCAATTTAATGTCTGCGTCAATGATTGTTTTTCTGCCGGCGTGTTTTGCAAATTCTCCTGCCTGCCTTGAAATTTTTTCTCCTTCACTTTCTAATACAATTCCCAGTTCTTTTGCTGCACTTTCACTTACTCTTAACCCAGAACTCTTTCTTATTATTCTATCCAATGCAGCCAAAGGCAATTCAGCCATAAAATCAACTCCTTTTAAGCTATAACCAATAAATTGGCTTTCTTTAAAAATTTATCGCTTTTTTAAGGCTTTTTTCTTCATTTTACCGTTAATAAGGCAACAGCAAACAAAATAATGACTATTCCTGCTGCAATAAAAATATAAGTATTTGGAATAAGCTGTTCAGCTGAACAGTCTTCAGGGCAGTTTTTTTTGTTTTCTGTCGAACTGCATTTTTTGTCTCCGCAAGAATTTTTTTCTATTACAATAAAGTTTTTTGTTATTTTTGTTCCATTAAATAAACTAACTGAAGTAATTCCTTTTTCTGCAATAAAAACAGTTTTTCCTGAATTATCAGTGTATTTTATTTGGTTTGAGTAAACAACTCTTTTTCCTTGAACTCCAATTGAATTAACTAAAACCTTAACTGAAAATTCTTCTCCTTCAAATACTTCTTTTGGAAGAATTAATTCTGTTTTTCCTTTGCAGTCTTCAGGACAGCTTGTCTCGTTTTCTGTTAAATCACAGTAATTGTCTCCGCAAACAATTAAACCGCTTTTAATTACATTAATGTTTAGTTCAACTGAATCAAATCCTGATTTGCTTGCTTTTATTTTTGTTGCTCCAAAAACCGCAGTTAAATTTGCTTTTCCTAAACCGCTTGTCTGAAAACTTCTTCCAGCGTATTGAATTGTGGCAGAAGAAACAGGATTGCCTTGATATAATACAGTTACAAAAATTGTTTCGTTTTCTTTTATTGTTTCAGCTGAAAGTAAAACCTGAAGTTTTTTTTCTTCAGTTAAACAATTTCTTTCAGTTCCTGGCTTGAATTTTATTGTTCCGCAGTTTTTTTTGTCAATGCATTCCCTAACTAGTTTTCCATTAACACAATCATATTCACTCCATTCATTGCATCTCCATTCTTCAATGCAAGGGCAATTGTCATCAAAATAGTCACGGCAAATAGTATATCCCCCGCCAAAGCATACATTTTTTCCTTGGCAGCCTTCTTCTGTAATACAGTCTTTTATGTCACTCATTTCATCAAGGCACAATTCGCAAGATTCTGACTGGAAAACATTATCACAGCAGTAGCCATTTTCATAAACATTTCCTCCGCAAGAACATCTGAAATAAATTGTTCCTTGATTGCATTGCACGCAGCTTTTATCTTTTCCTGTACAGTCTTCATCTATTCTGTTCCCGCATACTTCAGTTTTTCCTGGGCTTTTATTGGGATTTGAGTCATCGCAGTCTGAAGCAGAAAACATGCAGTCTAATCCAGTTTTGCCATAACCATCGCCGTCTGAATCCACACATTCAGCTGAAACAAATCCAAACACTAAAATCAAACCCAAAACAAGCATTAATTTTTTCATTCAATATTATTACATTAGTTCTATTAATATTTTTTTCTTTTAATCTTTTTTTCTTTTTTCACCGGCATTTCACTTCAATTCCTTTTTTAAGCAAATTCCAACAAGTTTTTTTCATGGCTTTTGTAATCCATCCTTTAATCAAGGAAAACTCAATTGAGTCAAGAATTTACCAGGAAGTTTTGGTTGCAAGGGTTTTAGAAAAAGGAAATTCTTTAGTGGTAGCACCGACTGCCCTTGGAAAAACTGTTGTTGCTTCAATGGTTTCAGCTTTCCTGCTGCAGCAAAAACCAGAAAAAAAAATTCTTATTGTTTCCCCTACCAAGCCTTTGGCTGTCCAACACCATAAATCTTTCCAAAAATTCTTAAAGCTTCCTGAAGAACAAATCACTTTAATGACCGGTTCAATTTCTTCAAAGAAAAGAATTCCTTTATGGGAAAACTCTAAGGTTATTTCTGCTACCCCGCAGTCAATTGAAAACGATTTAATTCAAGGCAAAATTTCCTTTAAAGAAGTTTCTTTGATTGTATTTGATGAAGCTCATAGGGCAGTAGGAGACTACAGTTATGTTTTTTTGGCTCAAAATTACATGAAACAAAATCCTGAAGGCTTGATTTTGGCTTTAACTGCTTCGCCTGGAGGAAAAAAAGAAAGAATTGATGATGTATGCAAAAACTTGTTTATCAAAAACATTGAAATTAAATCAGAGAAAGATGCTGATGTAAAACCTTATGTTCATGAAATTACAACTGAATGGATTAAAGTTAATCTTCCAGACGAATTCCTTGAAATCAAATATTTGCTGAGAAATTTTATGAAAGAACAGCTTGTTTTCTTAAAAAAATTTGGTTTTGCTAAAAGCATTTCAGTGCAGTACATCAGAAAAAAAGACCTTTTAGAAATGCAGTCAAAAATAAGGAAAAGAATTGCCTCTAACCCTGAAAAAAATCCTGCTTTGTTTACAGCCATCTCAAGGCTTGCTGCTTTATTAAAAGTTTCTCATGCAGAACTTTTATTGGAAACTCAAGGCATTAATTCTTTGAATGATTATTTTTTTCGTTTAGAAAAAGATTCAGCTAAAACAAAGGCGGCAAAATTCCTGCTTTCCCATCAGGAAATTTCCAAAGCCATTGCAATAACAAAACAACTTTACGAAAAAAAAATTGAGCATCCGAAATTAATTGAATTAATTAACCTACTGAAAAAACAGTTTGCTGAAAACCCTGAAAGCAAAGTTTTGGTTTTCAACCATTACCGTGATTCAGTTTCTTTTCTTGAAAAACAATTAAATGCTTTTTCCGAAATTAAAGCAAAAAAATTCATTGGTCAGGCAATGAAAGAAAACAATAAAGGAATGACCCAAAAAGAACAAATTCAGACAATAACTGACTTAAAGGAAGGAAAATATAATGTGCTTTTGTGTACTTCGGTAGGGGAAGAAGGCTTGGACATACCGTCAGTTGACTTGGTTGTTTTTTTTGAACCTGTTCCATCTGAAATTAGGACAATTCAGAGAAGAGGAAGAACTGGAAGACTTTCAAAAGGAAGAACAATTATTTTAATGGCCAAAAACACAAGAGATGAAGCATTTTATTGGAGTAGTGTGGCAAAAGAAAAAAAAATGAAGTCAACTTTATCTGGAATGAAGTTAATGAATTCTGAAATTAATTCAGATTTAAGAAAAGAAGCAAGAAAAATGGAGTCCCAAACTACTTTGAATTCTTTTTCAGGCCAAAAAGACTTTATTCTTATTTTTGTTGATTCAAGAGAACAGGCGTCTAATGCTGTAAGAGAATTAAGCAAACTTGATAATGTTTCAGTTAAAGTAAAACAGTTAGAGTTAGGCGATTATGTTTTAAGCGATGAAGTAATAATTGAAAGAAAAACTGTAGAGGATTTTTTGAGTTCAATGCTGGATGGAAGGCTTTTTTCGCAGTTAATTGATTTAAGTGCTAACTGCAAAAAGCCTTTAATGATTATTGAAGGCAACCAAAAAGAATTATTTACTTTAAGGAATATCCATGAGAATGCAATCAAGGGCGCTTTGTCTTCTATTTTATTGGATTATCAGGTTCCAATTTTGTTCACTGACTCGGTTGAAGAAACTGTTTCTTTTTTGTATTTGATTGCTAAAAGAGAACAGTTAGGTAAAGGAAAAGAAATCAGATTAAGGGTTGGAAGAAAAGGTTTAACTGAAAACGAATTACAGCAGTTTGTAGTTGAATCTTTGCCTTCTGTTGGTCCAACTCTTGCAAAAAACCTGTTAAGAAAATTTGGTTCAGTGAAAAAAGTTTTTAATGCAGACGAAAAAAAATTAATGAAAACTGAAATGATTGGGGAAAAGAAAGCAAAAGAAATAAGAAAACTGATTGACGCAGAATATAAAGACGACTAACTTTTTAGAAAGCATTTATTAATTCTTTTAAGTATTATTTAATTAAAGAATTAATGGGAGTGGGATTTATGCCTGGATTGATTGTTAAAACAAGTTTGTTTCCTTATAGGATGAAATTAAAGTCAAGGGAGCCGATTGAATTAAGTTTTACTATTACAAATAATGGAATTAAGCCAAAGCTTATTTCTTTTATTTTAGAATTGCCTCCGCAGCTAGGATTGGATAAAGGAGGCATGACAAGAATTATCAGAAAAAAACTGGCTGAAAAAGTTTCTCCAGGGCAAACACAAAAATTTGTTTACGAGGTTTTTCCATCCAAGGTAGTTGAAACAGGAGAATATCTTGCTTCATTAAATGTTTCAGAGCACTTTAAAGACTATGATTATGTTTTGGAAAGCAAAGACGAAGAAATTTCAATTAAAGTTGAAGACTGAATTTCTTCTTTTAATTTTCTTTTTTCTTCTTAATTTTATTTTTTTAAATTTTTTCTTTTTTTTGTTTTGTTTTTTAAATTGAACCTAAATTCAGCCTGTTAGTGTTTTTTATTCTTGGAACATTTAATCCTTTAGGAACTTCTTTTGTTGAAAGCCCTGTAAAAATTGAAATTACTTCAATTTTGTTTGAAAAAGTAGGGTCAATTCTTGCTCCCCAAATCACTGAAGCTTTTGGGTCAATGCTTTCAGTTAATAATTCTCCTACTTTGTTTGCTTCTCCTAAAGTCATTTCTGGTCCGCCTGTAATATGAATTAATGCTCCTGTTGCTCCTGCAATGTCTACATCCAATAAAGAATTTTTGAGTGTTTCTTCAACTACTTCTTCTACTTTATTTGATCTGCTTCCAGAGCTTTCTCCTACTGCAATAACGCTTAATTTCTGGTTTGACATAATTGACTTAACGTCAGCAAAATCCAGGTTAATTAATGAAGGCTGGGTTATTGTTTCAGTTATTCCTCTGACAGTTCTTGCAGTTACTTCATCTGCAACCTTGAATGCATCTTGTATTGGCAAATTTGGAACTAACTGCACTAACCTGTTATTGTCTATTACTATTACTGTATCGCTTACATCAGTTAATTCTTCCAAGCCTTTTTCTGCTTTCAGTAATCTTGCTTTTTCTAAGGCAAAAGGATAAGTTACCATTGAAATAACTATTGCGCCCTGGTTTTTTGCTGTTTCAGCTATTACTGGCGCAGAGCCTGTTCCTGTTCCTCCGCCCATTCCGGCAGAAACAAAAAGCATGTCAACGTCTCTTAAAACTTCTTCTAAAGCATTTTTTGATACTTCTGCTGCTTTTCTTCCTATTTCAGGGTATCCTCCAGCGCCTAATCCACGGGTAACAGTTTTTCCAATTAAAATTTTAGTTAATTCATCGTTGATTATTGATAAGTGCTGTTTGTCTGTGTTTACTGCAACTAATTGTGCGCCTGAAACACCCATATTTGAAATCCTGTTAACTGTATTGCATCCTGCTCCTCCTGTTCCAATAACCATTATTCTTGGAGCAAGCAAATCAGAATCAGTTTTTTGTTGAACTGAATCAGAATTCAAAGCATCATTCATTAAAGACCTCATTTAATCCCTTCCTCTGCATTTTATACTTTTAATTAAAGTAAAAAATAATTATAAACCCTTTACTTTTGTTTTTTTGGTTCAGCCTGCAAATCAAACATTATTATTTTTGAGGAATCGCTTGCAAAAACATAATCCATAAAATCACATTCAGCTTCAAGCAATCCGTTTTTGAAATTCATTGAATTTAAAGCAGAATTAAATACAAAAAAATAATTTGAATTAAATTTTTTTGCTTGAATGAAAATCTTATTGCAGTCTGAAGTTGAAGCAATTTCTTTCATTGCATTGTTTCTTTTATCTAATTCAGGTGCAAACTCAAAATAACCGTCAATTACCACTTTTCTTTTTCCTAATTCAGCTAAAGGATGGCCTCTGTCCCAGACTGAAAAAACATTAGCGTCTTTTTCTGTAAAATCATTAAACCATTTCATTGCATTTCTTTCAGTTAAACTTAAAGGTTTTCCCCTTAACTGCACGTCAGGAATATAAATAATTAAAGCCATAACCAAAATCAAAATAAAAAATATTTTAGTGTAAGGCTTTATTTTTTCCAATACGATTTCAAACCCTTGGCCTGCAAGGATTGCTGCAGGAAAAGCAACAAAAATCCCTAATCTTGTGCCAAAAACTCCATAGAAAAGTTCAAATAAAAACCATGCAATCAAAAAAAAGTTTTTTCTTTTAGACTTAAATAATGCAACAAGAATAAATGTTCCTGAAAACAACAAAAGATATAGCTGAGAGAAAAGAGTTGCTTTAGTCATTTCACTTGATTCAAATGAAACATTTGAAACATATTCGCTGGCTTTATATGGAAGAGAATTCAGCCAAACCAAAAAAATTAAAACCATTGATTCAATAATTAAAAAAACTTTTTTTGCTGAAACTTCAATTCCTTTGACTTTTGAAATAACAAGCCACAAAATCAAAAACAAAATTAAATTCATTGAAGACAAAGGGTGCAGTAAAATCTGTGCAACTGAAAGAAGCAAGGCAATTTTGTATTTTTTGCAGTAAATTAAGTAAATTATTGCAGGAATTAAAAGCAGTGAAAGCCCGTCAGGTCTTACATTGCCTGAAGTCCTGATTACATGGTATAGCATTGTTGCAAGAAAAAAAGCAGAATATAATCCAACTTTTTCATTGAATATTTTTCTTGCAAAAACAAACACAACAAATATTCCCATCAATCCATACATTATTGAAAAAACATGAATCAGTAAAGGCATTTCGATTCCTGAAAGCAAATGCATTTCAGCAAAAACTACATGAAACAACGGCGCATAAGAATAATATCTTCCCTGCATTGAAAGTTCATCAAAAATTGGCACTCTTTCTTCTGTTACAACTTGTTCTGCCATTCTTAAATGATAATAGTTGTCTGGTTCGCCAAAAGAATCAAAAATTAAGTCAGGCGCCCTTAAAATAAACCCCAAAAAAACAATCAACAGCAATACAATAAATGTTTTTTTCATTTTACCACTAAAACGCTTTTTTCAATAAAAAAGTTGTTGAGAGAAGAATAAAAGTCTTCCCCAAAAGCTTCAAGGAGCTTTTCTTCCAGTTTTTCTTTTTCTGTTATTTCTTTAAGCCTTTTTTTTGATGAAAGCAGTTTTAAATCTTCTTTGAATCCAAGCATTTTTTCGATTTTTTCTCTTTTCTTCTTGTTTTTTTCAAATACCAAAAGCCAGCATTTTCTTGTTCTGCCTATTGCTGTTTTTTTATTGATTAATTCGTGCTGTTTTTCTCCTGTCAAAACAGATAAAAAATCCATTGCAGTGAATTTTTCCGGCAATAGGTTAATGCAGTGGATTAAATGCATTATTGAAGGACTGCAGTTAATGCTGAATAACGCAAACACTGTTTTTTCCTTTAATGCAATAGTTTTTATACTTTTACTAACAGAATTTATTCCTGTTTTACCTGTTTTTATTGCACAAAAAACATTGTTTTTTTTGTATATCATTGCAATAAATTAATGGTTTTAAGCATTTAAAAAAAGAACTAAAAAGAAAAAAAGGTGTTTGAATGGCTGAATGGCACATGAAATCAAAAAAGAAAGCTACTGGCGGAACAAGGAAAACTCACAGGAGAAGCACTAAAAAACTTGCATGGAAAGGCGGGATTTTTTCTGAAACAAAGCTTTCAGAAAAAGAAGAAAGAGTTTTTTTGAGTGGAAGAGGCAATACAAGAAAAAGAAAATTAAAGCATGCCTTAAATGTTAATTTAACTGATCCTTCTACAAAAAAGACTTCAAATGTTAAAGTGCTTACAATAATCCAGAATGATGCAAACAGGCAGTTTGCCAGAAGAAATATTATTACTAAAGGCGCAGTTCTTGAAGTTGAAGTAAACGGAGAAAAAAAGCATGCAAGAGTTACTTCCAGGCCAGGACAGCACGGAGTAATTAATGCTATTATAATAAAAGAAATTGAAGACAAAAAGAAAACAAAAAAAAAGAAGAAAAGCGAGAAATTAAAAAAAGCAAAAGAAGATAAAAAAGAAAAAATTGAAGACAAAAAAGAAATTAAAAAAGAAGAAAAGCAGCCAGAAGCAGAAAAACCAAAAACTGAAGAAAAAGAAGAAATAAAAGAAACTGATTTAAAAGAAGACAAAAAAACAGAAAAAAAAGAAGAATCCAAAGAAAAAAAAGAAGAAAAAAAAGCTGAATTAAAACAAGAAAAAAAAGAACCTGAAACAAAAGAAAGCAAAAAAGAATAAAAACGCAGAAAAATTAATGCTGTTGTAAAAAACCAATTGAAATTAATGTTTATGAAATGGGAGAAAGAGCTGAAAAAAAATATAAGAACAATTGACCAACTAAAAAAACACGTTAAATTAGCCAAAAAAGAAGAAGCCGTTTTAAGAAAAGTCATTGGAATTCATCCAATGAACATAACTCGTTATTATCTTTCCTTAATAAACAAGAAAGACCCTGCTGACCCAATCAAAAATATGATTATTCCATCCAAAGACGAATTAAATTTGGAAGGCGTTTATGATACAAGCGGAGAAAAAGAAAGCACTAAGGCAGTTGGCTTACAGCATAAATACAATGAAACTGCTTTAATTCTTTCAACTAATCGCTGTGCTGCCTATTGTCGTTTTTGTTTCCGCAAAAGGCTTGTTGGCTTGTCTGAAGCAGAAATACTCGAAAGGTTTGATGACGCAATAAATTACATTCAAGAACACAAAGAAATAGACAATGTTCTTATAAGCGGAGGAGACCCTTTGATTTTGACTTCAAGGGTTTTAAGGCAGTTCCTTGAAAAACTTTCAGAAATAAAGCATTTAAAGTTCATTCGTTTTGGCAGCCGTGTTCCTGTTACTTTTCCTGACAGGATTTTAATGGATGATTCTTTGCCTGCGCTTTTTAAAGAGTATTCAAAGAAAAACAGAAGGCTTTATGTTGTAACTCATTTTAATCACCCAAATGAAATAACAAGAAAGTCAATTGAAACAGTAAATAAACTCATTAACGCAAATGTAATTGTAAATAATCAAACAGTACTGCTTAAAGGAGTAAACGATAACCCTGAAACCCTTGCTGAATTAATGAAGAATCTTGTTTCAATTGGCGTTAATCCTTATTATTTGTTTCAATGCAGGCCGGTTAAAAGAGTAGTTCATCACTTTCGGGTTCCTTTTTTTGAAGGCTGCAGAATAGTTGATAATGCAAGAAAAAAACTTGACGGGCACAGTAAAAGATTTAAGTTTATAATGTCTCATCGTTCAGGAAAAATAGAAATTTTGGGCATTAAAGGAAAATACCTTTTCTTCAAGCAGCATGAAGCAAGGAATCCTGAATTAGTGGGAAAAATGTTTAAAAGAAAAATTGACAAAACTTCAGGCTGGCTTGACCACTCGTTAAGACTGTATTAGTTTATCCGATGTTTATCTGCACTTTTTTGTTTACATC
>JAHJUD010000023.1 GCA_018829335.1 Microcaldota archaeon
TTTCATTGAAATTGGAAGCTCTGAAGAGCAATGGTCTGATGAAAAAGCAGGAAAAATTTTAGCTCAAACAATTATGAATTCTTTTGAAAATTTTAACCCAAATTTTAAAACTGCTTTAGGCATTGGAGGAACTCATTATTGCCCTGAATTCTCTAAAATTGAAGAAAGAACTGAAATTGCTTTATCGCATATTCTTTCAAAGTATTACATTGACGCAGTTGACCTTTCCTTGTTCAAGCAAATGATTGAAAAAACGTCAGAAAAAACTGATTTAGTTTTATTAGACTGGAAAGGCTTAATTTCAGAGCAAAGAAAAAAAATAATTTCTTTCTGCAAAGAATTGAATTTAGAATATAGAAGAACAAGGGATTTCCTTTAAATTATCCTAAAACTATATTTTTTCATGCAGAAAAAAAAGCATAAGTCTTTTCAGGAATATCTTGCAGGAAAAGAAGTTGAAATTGTCCCTTGGGCGCACAGCATTGAGGAATCTCACCATGTGCAGGTGGTTAATTATATAAAACACCTCCCAAGAAATTCATTTTTGGCATTAGAACTCACATCAAAGGCATTGTCAAAATATTTGTCTGCTTTGAATTCTAGAAAATTGCTTGAGCAATTGTTGCAAGGAAAAACTTTTCCTAGAGTTCCTGCTCCTGTCAATTCAGCTTTCTTAGACGTAATATTAGAATGTGCAAAAAGAGACATTTCTTTAGTTCCAATAGAGTCTTCAGTGAGGTATAAATTATCTAGGAGACTTAGACGAAGACGTTATATGACAGAATTTGAGAAATTGGCAGTAAGGGATAGTGCAATGTCTGAATTATCAGTTACTGCCTTAAAAAACAAAAAAATAAAGAAATTATACTTGGTTACAGGCACAGGTCATGTTGCTGGCATTCAATATAACCTATCCAAAGCAGACGTAAAGTGCAAAATAAAAACAGATATTTTCTCGCATAAAGATTCAATTTCTGAACAAATAGATATTTTTATGAGAGGGGTAAATGCACTTAACAGAGGCGATAAAGTTGCATTGGACAGACTTCATGTGGAATTCTTAAACTCGCTTAGAGAACTTGATTTTCCCGCCAGGGCTTTTTCTGATAAACAATTAATTCATGATTTAAAATACAAAATTTTATCGAGAATCCGCGCACAAGAAAAACACATTAAAAGAAAAACTTCTAGAAAAACTCAAATAAGAAGAGTTGCAAAGAGGAAACTTATCTAATCATTTCCTGCACATTTCTTTTGCTTTTTTTGCAATGCTTTCTGAGTCCATGCCAAAACTCTTTTTGATGCTTGCAGGGCTTTCATAGCCAATGAATCCGTCTGGCGCTCCAATCCTGTGGACTTCAATTTCAATTCCTTTTTCTTCAAGCATTTCAAGGACAGCTGAACCAAATCCGCCCGGCAAAGTGTTTTCTTCTATTGTAATTCCTTTTCCTGTTTTTTTCAGGCTTTCAGAAATCATTTTTTCATCTAACGGTTTAACAAAACGTGCATTAATTACCTCTGCTTCAATTCCCTGCTTTTTCAGCAGTTCAGCTGCTTCAACTGTTTCTTTTAGCATAAACCCAATGCTGATTAAGCTGATGTCTTTTCCTTTCCTGACCATTTCTCCTTTTCCTATCTCTAATTCTTTTGATTCCTCTATTTTTACTCCAATCGGAGTTCCTTTTGGATACCTTAAACTGATTGGTCCTTTATCATATTTGTATGCTGTTATAACCATGTCTCCTAATTCGTTTTCGTCTTTTGGCGCCATTACAACCATGTTTGGAACAATCCTTAAATAACTTAAATCCAGTATTCCTCCTTGTGTTGGCCCGTCTCCTGTTATTGCTGCTTTTGGAACCATAAACCTTACAGGCAGATCCATCAATGAAACATCATGAACCATCTGGTCAAAAGCCCTTTGCAGAAAAGGAGAATAAATTACAACAAAAGGCTTTACTCCTTCTGCTGCAAGCCCTGCAGCAAAAGTTACTGCGTGTTCTTCTGCTATTCCAACGTCATAAAACCTGTCAGGAAA
>JAHJUD010000154.1 GCA_018829335.1 Microcaldota archaeon
AAAGCTTTTTTTCCTGCTTTTTCGATTTTCTTTTTTGCCTCAAATGCAATTTCTTTTCTAAACTGGCCTTTTTTTCTGCTTAAAAGTATTCCAAAACTTTTAGCGTTTTTTGCTCTTGCAATATGGCCATATCTTTTCCTTACATATAATTCTTTTTCTTCAACAAAATCCCTTACTTCTCCGTTTAATGGATTGAATGCAAGGACTTTTTTTTCTGTTTCAACTGCTGCGCCTAATGGATGAAATATTCCGTCTCCGACAAAAACTATCCCATCAACGTTTTTCTCTATTTTTTCCATTGCGCTTACATCACAGCCTAAAATCTGTCCTTCAACAGTGCTTTTTGAATTTCCTTTTTCAATTAAAACATTGAATCTTTTTTTCTTTAATATTTTTTCTATTTCTTTCATTACATTATAAAATTGTATTGCGCAAACTAATCCAATGTTCTTCATTTTTTCGTTTTTTAAAATCCTTTCAAGTTTATCTAATTGAATTTCTTTTATTTCATATTCTAATGGAATATAAGTGACTTTAGCTTTTGAATCACAGTATTTTGAATGGCCTAAATGAATTATTAAATCTGCTTCAAAGTTTTTTGCTTCTTCGTCAGCTATATCGCAGGCACCCCAAACTGGATCCATTACTGTAATAATTCTTGCCTTGGTTTTTTTTTCAAGTAATTCAATTAATTCAACTGCTTTTCCTTTTAGCCCTTCAGGAATCTGTAACACAACAGTTTTTGCTTTCTTTTTCCTTATTTCGCTTACGGCCTGTTTTACGTCAACTTTCAGCATTACAGAATTAAGTGAAATTAACTATTTAAATTTAGTTAAACCAGCATTTTACTCTTTTTTCATTCTTTCCAGCAGTTCTCTTTTTTCTAAAACCAGTACATGCCGTTTAATGTTTTCTACTGCATCAATGTTTGCTGAAACTGATTTGATTCCAAATTCAACTAATTTTTCAACCATTTCTTCGTTTGATGCTGCCTGGCCGCAAATTGAAGTAATGACTCCAGCCTTATTGCACTTCTTAATGACGTATTCACAGCTTCTTAAAACAGCAGGATGCAGTTCAGAAAACAATTTTTGTATGCGTTCATTATTTCTGTCAATTCCAAGTGTTAATTGTGTAAGGTCATTTGTCCCAAAAGAAACAAAGTCAAGGCCTTCTTCTATTAATTCATCTATTGCCCAGACTGAAGCAGGGGTTTCAATCATTACCCCAAACTGTACATCTTTTCTTGGATTTAATCCAACTTCTAAAGCTAATTCTTTTGCTTTTTTTAATTCGCTTGCAGAAATCACAAAAGGCAGCATTACCCCTAAATTTGTGAAGCCTTCTTCTACTAGTTCTTTTATTGCCTTGAATTCTGCTTGAATTAATTTTGGTTCATCCAAGCTTCTTCTTATTCCATGCCAGCCAATCATTGGATTATCTTCTTCTGGCTCTTTTTCCCCGCCTTTTAAGTTTCTGAATTCATCGCTTCTTGCATCAAAAGTCCTATACCAAACCGGTTTTCCTTTGAATAAAGAGGCAACTTTTTTTATTCCTGTTCTTACAGCCTGAATTAATTCTTCTTCTTTTCCTTCCCTTAAAAATTCTGCCGGATGCATGCCTGATTCAGTTATCATATGTTCTGCTCTAAGCAAGCCTACTCCGTCTGCATCAGTTTTAGCTGCTTTTTCTGCTGCTTCAGGCAAAGCCACATTGACTTTGACTTTAATCGCCCTTTCCTGCATTAATTCCTCTAAATGCTCAATCAATTTTCCGTCTTTTTCTTTGCCGAATTTTTCTCCTTCTTCTTCTAATTCTTCTTTTATTTCTTTTATTTCTTCTTTGTCTTCAAAAACTTCTTCTTCTGTTTCTTCTGGTTTTTCTAATTCAACTATTCCTTTATACACTAAACCATTATATCCGTCAACTGTAACTATTTCTCCTTCTTCAATTATTTTCATTGCGTTTTTTACTCCAACCACACAAGGAATCCCTAATTCTCTTGAAACAATTGAAGCATGGCAGGTTTTTCCTCCTTCTTCTGTTATTATTCCTTTAGCTTTTTCCATAATGGCGACCCAGTCAGGGTTAGTCATTTTTGTTACAATAATGTCTCCTTTGTTTACTTTGTCTGCGTTTTTTGCTTCAGGAATAATAACTGCTTTAGCTGAAGCAATGCCTGGAGACGCCGCAAGCCCTTTTGCTATTGGCTTTTCTTTTGTTTTAATCATTCTGTTTTTTTCTTTGTCTGTTTTTTCTTTCATTCCTAAAGTTGTTATAGGCCTTGCCTGAACAATATACAACTGCTTGTTTTCTACTGCCCATTCAATGTCCATTGGCTTTTTGTAATGGTTTTCAATCTGTCTTCCGATTTTTGCCAGCTGAACAATAAATTTGTCTTCTAATTTTTGTTTCATTTGTTTTGCTTTTGGTACATCTCTTTTTTCATTTCCTTTTCCTGCTCTTTCAATGCTCCATTCCTGTTTGCTTATTTTTTTTTCTATTATTTTAAAACTATTTTTTTCTACAGTATAAGTATCCGGAGTAATGCTTCCTGAAACAACTGCTTCTCCTAATCCAAATCCTGCTTCAATTATTATTTTACTTGTATCTCCTGTAGGGTCAGCAGTAAAAAGAATTCCTGCTATTTCTGAGTCAACCATTTTTTGCACTACAACTGCTATTCCTACTTTTTCTGTTTCAAAATTTTGTTTTTTCCTGTAATAAACTGCTCTTGCAGTAAACAATGAAGCCCAACATCTTTTGACTGCTTCAAGCACTTCAATTCTTCCTTTTACATTCAGGAAAGTTTCTTGCATTCCGGCAAAACTGGCTTGTGGTAGGTCTTCTGCTGTGGCAGAGCTTCTTACTGCAACAAATTCTTCTTCTCTTGTTGAAAGAAACGCAACCCTTCTTTCACCCATTTTAGAATAAGAATCCTTTATTTCTGTTTCAAGCATTCTGCTCATTGGCGTCCTTAAAATTAACTCTCTTATCTCTTTGGATACTTTTTCCAGTTCTTCTGTTTTTTCCACGTCTATTGCATCAATTTTTTTTATTATTTCTGTTTTGATTCCTTTTTCTTCAATGTATTTAAAGTATGCTTGTGCTGTAACCACAAAACCCATTGGAACAGGAAAAGCTTCGTTTACCATTTCTCCTAAATTAGCGCCTTTTCCTCCAACAAAAGGAATGTCTTCTTTTTTGATTTCCCTGAACCACATAATGCTTTTCATAGAATCAATAAAGAAAAGTAGAAAGTTATTATTAAGTTTAATGGATTAGTTTTTTTCAAGCAGTTTTTTCCCTTTTAATTAGAAAATTTAAGACTATTAAAATAACAAAACAAATCGCAGTCCACACAACGAATGCTTCATTAGAAGACCAATAACTTATTTTGGTGAATTCTTTGATGTAATGCATCGCAAATAAACCAATCAGATAAACAACCAAAGTAGGATAAAAAAAAATACGCAGTTTTTCAAGTGTTTTTTTATTACTTTCGTTTTCATTAGGATATTTTAAATTTTCATTAATATATTTTAAAAAATGAAAACGATTATCTAAAAACTTTATTAAAGCAAAAAGGATTGTGCCCACTAAAAAAATAAATGCTGGATTATTAGCCAACAAATAAAATTTCCAAACGTCAAAATAAAATACGTATAATAATGAGCAAAGGTATTGTGATAATTGCTGTGCCAATGGCTACTGCTGCAAAACGTTTAAGTATTCTTTTTAATTCCATGTAAACAGAACGCTTTTCACATTATTAAATTTTCTTACTAGTTTTTTTCTTTTCTTTCCAAGATGTAGATTTTCCTTCCAATCCTGCTTTCTTTTTCCATGTAACTGTAAGGAAAAGCTTTTTCTTGGAATTCTTTTATTGGATTAACTGAATTAAAATTCTGATTAAAAACTGTTTCAGGCAAGTCAATTGTTTTTCCATTAGAGCATTTAACTGCAGGAAGAATAATTGCAATCTTCTGCTTTTTTGTAATCAAAGCAAGTTTTCTGAAGAAAGCAAAATATAATTGGCCTAAATCATGAATTATTTTTTTTGCTTCTTTTTCTTTTGAAATTTTTTTCAGCAATGGCCCTAAAAAAGGCTCTGAAGCAATTCCGTCAAAATTTTTCCCCTGTAATGTTTCTTTGACAAAAGCTGAATCTCCTTGAATTACAACCCATTTTTTTTCTATCTTGTATTTTTTTTCAAACCAGCTTAAATTTTTTCTTGCCATTCCGGCAGTTTTTTCGTCTAATTCAATTCCTAAAGCATTTATTCCATTAAACATTGCTTCCTGCAAAACACTTCCAATCCCGCAGAAAGGATCCAATAAAGTCTGGTTTTCTTTTGTTCCTGAAAGATTAATTAAAATTCTTGCCAGCCTTAAAGAAATTGAATGAAGTTCTTTTTGTGCAGGCCTTTCAACATCTCTTTTCTTTAATTCTTTTGGATTAAAGCATGTAATTGTGTAACCAAAAAAAATTTTATTTGAATTAAAGAAAACAAAATCACTGTTTTCTTCAATTAAATTCCATGAATAAATCTGTGAAGGAGAAATATTTTCTCCTCTTTTTTTTGCTTTTCTGTATAAAGCTTTTTTTTTGTGTTCCTTGAATTTTTCTTTGAAGAATTCTTCTGTTTCTCTTTTTCTTTTGGTTTCTTTTCCATAAAAACTCAAAGCAAAACAGAATTTTTCATTCATCCATTCAATTAATTCTTTTCTTTCAATTTGTCCGGCTATTTCATCAAAGTTTTTTCCTTCAAACATTACTTCAGCTATTTTTACTGTTCCGCCTAAATCATGCATTAATTTTTTTGGGTTAAAATCAGATGAAATTAACACTGCATTTTTTTCTCTTGCTTCAACTTTGAATTCAATATTCCTGTTTTTAAGATAAACAATGATTTCTGCAAAAGAAAGAATTTCATCTCTGCCTAAAACTAAAACGTATTTCATTATAAAAATAGGGAAACAAACTAATTAAATTAAATCATTTCTTTTTTTGGTCTTTGGCTTTATCGTCTTTTTTTTCGGTTTTTTCGCCTTTCTTGTCGCCTTTTTTCTCTTCTTTTTTGCTTTCTTTGCCTTTTTCTTCTTTCTTTCCTTCCTCTTTTTTACCTTCTTCTTTCTTTGCTTCTTCTGCTGTTTCTTCTTTTTTCTCTTCCATTCTTTTCTTGATTCTTTTAGGCAGGGTTCCAATTGATGTAACATCTGTTCCTACTCTAATTGAAGTCCTGCATGAAAGCTTTGATTTAACCTTGTTTAATGCATTCTTAACCATGCTTAAATGCTCTTCATTTACAAGAATGCTTAAAATTTTCTGCCCTATTCTTACTCTTGCCGCCCTTCCAATCGGTTTCCCATAAGGATGAGCCATTCCTTTAGTTACACGGTCTGCTCCAGCCCCTTGCGCTTGTTTATTCTCGCGTAAAATCTGGTAAGGGTAAATCCTTAACCTCACAAAAAAATTCTCTTTTCCTACAGTTTTAGTTAAATCCCTATTAATTCCAACTCTGATTGACTCTAAAGAATTATCTCTTATCTGGACTTTTTCTTCTGCCAAAAAATCCACTATATGAGAATATTTTTTCAAAGGGTTTCCGGTATTAAACTGCCTTGTCCTTAAGCCAGGAGTAGAGCCAATATAATTTTTTTTATGCACTTTAATGGCTACTCTAGTATAAGAAGGTTTATTTTGAAATCTATAACATTTTCCCGGTCTTAAACCCATTAAAATCACTCATACAACAAAAAATTCATTTAAATAAAAGCTTTTAGAATTCGCTTTACTTATAATTCTCTTGAAAGAAAATCTTTTAAATACCCTGTTTTAAAAGCTTTTTTAATCCTTTTTTTATTAAAGCTGAGGTGGCAGAGAGGATATGCATCCGCCTGCAGCGCCGCCCTTTTTCTTTTTTCCGAAAAAGAAAAAGTGCAGGTTGCCCAAAAAGAAAAAAGGCATCAGTCTGACTTTTTATTCCTTTTCTTTCTTTGGGCCAACGTGCCACTTTCTTTCTTTTGGAAAAGAAAGAAAGGGGGCGTAAGCGGAAGATCGAGGGTTCGAATCCCTCTCTCAGCTATCTAAAGTTTTTTTAATTTCAATGGCCTTATTTTATTGATGATTAATTTTAAGATGGATTTGGAAAAGTTCCTAATTATTTTGGTTATTGTTAATTTTCTGGTTTTATGTTTTCCTTTGTTTCAGTTTCCGCCTCCACAAAACTTGTATCCTGATTCAGCAAACCATTACAAAATGATTGAATTAATTCAAGATGACATAAGCAATATTAATTACAATCCTGGATACAGGAAACTGTTCCATTTATTCAGTGTTTTTTTTGCTGTTTTTATTCCAATAGGCTATTCAATGGCATTGGTTACAACAATTTTTGTAGGATTATTAATCTTTTTTTCATTTAAGCTTTCTTTTCATTTAACAAAAGATAAAATTCTTTCTTTGTTTGCTGCATTGCTTGTCATAGGAGTAACTGTTGTGTCTGATGTAGGGACTCCTTCAAGTCCTGTTCCTCAGACAATGGCTTTAAGTTTGGGCATAATTTTAATGTATTATTTTTTCAAGGAAGACTGGAAAAAAGCAGGAATTGTATTTAGTTTGTATGCTTTAACTCATAGTTCAGTATTATTTTTTGTTGGCTTAATGGTTTTAGCTTCAGTAATTGAATTATTTAAAGACAACAAACTCAATAAGCTGTTGGTGTTTGCAAAATCTTCAGTTTTTGTAGTAATTTTAGGGATTTTCCTCACAATTTTTTCTCTTTTTAACCAGATTTCTTTTTCCACTATTTCTCCGGGGTTAATGATATTAGGCCATATTTCTCCTTTAAGTTTTCTTGATGTTACTATTCCTTTTGGGGTTATCTTGGCTCCTTTAATAGGAATTTTTTATTTAAAGAAGGACATTCTTAAAGAAGTGAATTATTTTGTAATGGGGTTATGGTTTGTTTTTCCAATACTTTTTTCTCAAATGTATTGGTTTGAAATAGCTTTTTTTCCTCCTCAAAGAACACTTATTTTTCTTTTGTTTCCTTTGGCTTTCTTTACAGCAAAAACAATAACTTTAATTAAAAACAAAAAAATTCTTGCCGTAATTTCTTTAATATTTTTAGTGTTCTCTTTTTATGGACATTTTTATTTTTATGAAGAGCTTCCAAAAAACAATTTCAAGAAACTTGTGGGAAAAGAAGAATTAGAAGTAATTTCTTTTTTAAAAGAAAAACCTTTAGATGAAATTGTTGGCACTGATGTAAAAAACCATTATATGGTGACTTTGTCTCACAAAAATAACATTTCTGAAAGAAATTTCTGGCTTATTCTTGCAAGAAATGAAGTAAACACTTTATTAGACGCTCAAAACATAAAATACTTATTATTCGATAAAACAGATTTCAGCGGGTATGAAAATATCAATGGAACAGAAAAAGAATTTGAAAACAGCAAATATGTTTTATTCAAAGTTAAAGAAGATGTTGAATTTAGAATGACAGACAATTTGGATGATTTTGTTTTTCCTTTGGCTGTTTTTTGGCATTTTAGGCAGGAAAAATTCAAAACAAATTCTATTTATTTCTTGAAAATATATGCTACTGACACAAAAGAAGAAAGCTGTGTTATAGTACATGATGGATTAAAATTTTCTGATTTATGCCCTGAAAAAGTTGATTTCCAATTAAGTGGAAAAAAAGAAGTCTTAACTGAATTAATGAACTCATACCAAAAAGATAATTTTTACAAAAAAGCAGCTTATTTTATCAGAAAAAAAGAATTAGAAGTGCATCCAGATGAAATTACTTTTTTTGAAGGAGGGCCTTATCACATAACTTATTTAGCTCACATTTATGCTTATGTAGGAGAATCAAAGTATTCAGGAAGAAATGTTTTGATAGGAAAGTTTTTTTGGGGTATTGGGTTGAATAGATAAAGAAGCAGCTTCAGACTTTAGGTTGAAAACGCTCTCTCAGCTTTTTTTTATGCTGCGCGTCTTCTTAAAGCAGAAAGCCTTTCCATTTGCTTTCTTCTTTCAGCTTTTTCTCTTTCCTGCTGTTCTCTTAACTTTTTTAAGTTAATTATTTTTGCTTTAGGTTTTTCTTTTTCTTTTTTTGGCGTAACTGCTTTCTCTAAAGCTTTCTTGTAAGGAAATTTGCCGTAAACTCCTTCTCTTCC
>JAHJUD010000155.1 GCA_018829335.1 Microcaldota archaeon
GAGGATTCAAAAAAATTTCACGAAGAACTGCTTAATAATTCAGAGCAATTAATGAAGCTTTTAGGGATTCCTTGCAGGGTAGTTAATGTTTGTACTGGCGACATAGGGGTTGTGGCATCAAAAAAATATGATGTTGAAGGCTATTCGCCAAGAGAAAAAAAGTATATTGAAGTAATGTCTTGTTCTAATTGTACTGATTTTCAGTCAAGAGGGCTTAACATAAAATTCTTTGACAAAAACGAAAAAAAATTTGTCCACACTTTAAACAATACAATGGTTGCAACAGCAAGAATGTTAAGGCTTGTTCTTGAAAACTTTCAGACAAAAAAAGGCACGGTTAAAATCCCAAAAGCCTTGTTGCCTTATATGAACGGAATCAAAGAACTAAAACCCAAAAAGTAGATTTAAATATGTTTTTTTACTCATTTTTATTGCTGTTTTTCTGCCCTTTCTTTCTTTTCCTAAAGAAAGAAAATATGAGTTGCAACTTAATTCCAGAAAAGGAATTAAGCGCACACTAAAACAAAAAGTTTTGGCAGTGCCCAAAGAAAGAAAAGGCAATTCAGTTAAACTTTTTGATACAACTTTTTTTTGAAAGTTGTTGGGTTCGTAGCTCAGTTGGTAGAGCACCGGCCTTTTAAGCCGGGTGTCGGGGGTTCGAGTCCCCTCGGACTCGTTTCGCGATTTCGCTCGCGAGTGACGAAAAACGTCCAACCCGTTACTCCGTAACGGGTTATAAATTTATCAAATGGGCCCGTAGCTCAGTTGGCAGAGCACTTGACGTTTCTTATTTTTAATAGAACGGGTGAAGCTCTTAATAATCTTCCAATTGAGGGAGACCAAGGGGTCGGGGGTTCGAATCCCTCCGGGCTCGTAAACGTTTCGCCGTTTAAGCACGATGCACGGCGTTCGCTTTGCTCAACCGTGCCGCCATAAATATCGCCGGCAGGCTGGTGCCTGGTTTTTATTTAAAAAGAGAAAAAACTTTTTTTATTAATGCAGATTTTAGTTACTTATGCTGATTTAAAAAAAAGCTATTCTGCCAAAAACAAGCTAAAATTTGATAAAAGAGTAAATTACTGGCTTCCGTTAAAACCTTCCCCCTGTTTTAGCCGGAATTGTAGCAGACTTAATGGCAGACGGCAACTTACAAGGCCCAAATAAATGGAGGTTTGATTATTGTTCAAAAGACCTTGAAGAATTAAAAAGATTTGAAAAATCAGTTTATTCTATTTTTTCAGTTAAAGGAAAAGTTCGTCCTTGTACCACAAACAAATATGGGACAATGAACTATGGAGTAAACTGCCGTCCTCTGGCAAAAACATTGTTTTTGATTGGAGTTCCGTTCGGAAATAAAGTACTGAAAAAATATTTAATTCCTAAATGGATTTTAAGTGATAAAGAGTGTTTTAGGGTTTTCGCAAAAAGATATATTGACTGCGAAGGGGGAGTTGATTTAATCAATAAGGCTGTTTCATTTGAAATTTACAAATCAACAGAGTTGGTTGAGAACTCAATTATTTTTCTCAATCAGTTTAAAAAGGCATTAAAAAAATATTTTGGAATCAAAACACTGAATCCGTTTAAGCTGTCATCAAAAATAAAAAGGAAATCTGGCGCTTTTGTTCAGGCTTCCCGGCTTAGAATTAAAGGCAAAAAAGAGCTTACGCGCTTTTATTTGAAAGTAGGATTCGACAATAAGTTTAAAACTGAAAAACTGAAATTAGCCATATCTTAAAAAGCTTTCTTTATTTAGCTTTATGAGGTTGAGTCCCTGGGAATTCTATCAGATTTATTTTGATTGAACCAGTGCGGTAGCTCAGCCTGATACTGTAGAGCAATACTTGTTGTATTAAGCTTGCGGTAGGCTTAGGAGAGCACACGATAGGTTTATGCCAACACTTCAGTTGTTTTGGTATGATTTATGTGCAGCTGAAGCCCAGACTGGTCAGAGACCGTGGTGTCGCGGGTCCAAATCCCGCCCGTCCCACTTCTTTTATCCTTCCACAACATATTTAATTTTTTTTATTGTATTTTTTATAGTGAGTTCTGTTAAGGAGTTTTACAATAACCATTCCTTCAAATATGAACAATTTGAAGCACAAGCCTTAACTAACAAAGAAAAATATCCTTTATTGTTTCAGATAAGAACCAAAGAGAGACAGCTTCTTGAAAAAGGCTTCAACAAGAAAGTATTTTATTTTGCCACAGGAAGCGGGTCTGATATAGTGCATTTGAATAAATCTGGTGCGAAGATTGTTACACTGGATTTTTCAATTGAAATGATCAACAGGACTATTGACAGGATGAAAAAAGAAGGGGTTGCTTACAAGTTACTTAAAAACCAGAACCATTTGACAGAAGAATTTATTAACAATTTTTTTGAACAAAATCCCAACGATGTTCTCGTTATTTTTGCTGACATAAAACAGCTTAAACTTCCCAAAAACTATTTTGATTATTGTTTTTGTTATTGCACTCTTCCTTTGCTTGAAGATGCTTGGCAAGAAGTTCTTTTGAAAATGTTATTCTCTTCAAAGAACGGAGCAGTAAGTGTTTATCTCAAGGAAAGAATTAGCCATCTTAAAGACTATTACATTGATTTCGGCTTTAATTCTAACATTGCTGGCAGAACAATTTGTCTTGAAGGAGGCTTTGTATATTACTGCATTCCTCCAGAAAAAATAATTGAAGTAATAGAAAAAGAAAAAAGTCTTGAAATTATTGATTCAGGTCTTGGCAAAATATATTTTTGGTCTCTTTGAATTCTAACTCCTTTTTTTAAATTCTTCTTAACTTATTATGAAAGGTTTTATGGATTCAACTTTAGTTATCGGCTCGCAGTTCGGCGATGAAGGAAAAGGAAAATTAGTTGACTGCTTAGCCGAAAAATCTGATTGTGTTGTAAGATTCCAAGGAGGAAACAACGCAGGCCATACTGTAGTAGTTGACGGCAAAGAATTCAAACTGCATCTACTTCCTTCTGGCACAATAAGAAAAAAGCGTTCTTTAATCGGAACAGGGGTTTCTTTGGATCCAAGAGTTTTAAAGCAGGAAATTGATTCCTTAAAAGAAAAAAAAATTGAAGTGAATTTAGGCATTGACCCGAGATGCCAGATTATAATGCCTTGGCATAATGTGATTGACATAGGAAAAGAAGAAGCTTTAAAAGAAAAAAATATAGGAACAACAAGAAGAGGAGTCGGCCCATGTTATGCTGACAGAGCTTCAAGGATTGGAATAAGGTTTGATGATTTAGTTGACGAAAAAAGATTGTCAGAAAAAATTAATTTTAATTACTCTTATTATAAAAATGTCTGCGAGAAAGTTTTAGGAAAGGAATTTGATTTTACAGAAGAAGAAGTTTTTCAACAATACTCTGCTTTAGGAAAAGAATTCAAAAAACATTTAACTGATGTGTCGATTGAAGTGAATGATTTTTTGGTTAAAGGAAAAAAAGTTTTGTTTGAAGGCGCTCAAGGAACAATGCTGGACAATGATTTCGGCACTTATCCTTTTGTCACTTCATCTCATCCGATTTCCGGCGCCGCCACTATTGGAATAGGGTTGTCGCCTCAAAAACTTAAAAGAATTATTGCAGTTGTTAAAGCATATACTACAAGAGTTGGTTCAGGCCCTTTTCCGACAGAATTAAATGAAACAGAAGCAGATTTTTTGAGGAATGCAGGAAACGAGTTCGGCACCACTACTGGAAGAGCAAGAAGGGTTGGCTGGCTTGATTTGCCAATGCTCCGTATGGCAAATAGATTAAATGGTTTTACTGAATTAGCAATAACTAAATTAGATGTTTTAAGCGGAATAAAAAAACTCCTGATTGCAGAATCTTATTCTATTGAAGGAAAAAAAATATTGGAATTTCCTTATGCAAATCATTTAATTGAAAAAGCAAAGCCAAATTACATTGAATTCAAGGGTTTTGTTTTAGAAGAAAAAGACAGGAAAGAATTAAGGGAAGAAGGTTATTCTGTTTTAGATCCAAAGGCAAAAAAATACCTTGGGTTTATTGAAAAGCAATTAAAAGTTCCAATTAAAACAATTTCTTTTGGGCCTGACCGAATAGACACTTTAACTAAAGGAAAATCAGTCTGCTAGTTCAACTGCTTTTCCAAGGTATGTTTCAGGTTTTAATTTTAATAACTTATTTTTTTCTTTTTTGCTTAAAGAACTTTTTTCAATGAATTCCTTTATTTCTTCAAGAGTTAATTTTTTTCCTCTTGAAAAATTTTTTAATTCCTCATAAGCTTTTTCGTTTCCTTCTTTTCTCATTATTGTCTGAATTGATTCAGTTAAAACTTCAGGGTGGTTTAATAAATCTTTAAGCATTTTTTTTCTGTTTGGTTCAATTCTGTTTAACCCGTTTAAA
>JAHJUD010000024.1 GCA_018829335.1 Microcaldota archaeon
CGCCCTGGCCGGGAATCGAACCCGAGTCACAGCCTTTCTCCCCCTTTCTTTCTTTTCGGAAAGAAAGAAAGTGCTAAGTTACCCCAAAGAAAGAAAACGAAAATGATAGTTGCACTTCAAATATGTTTTTCTTTGGACAACCTGTACTTTCTTTTTTCTAAAAAGAAAGGACGGAGTGACAGGGCCGTATCCTAACCGCTAGACTACCAGGGCTTTAGCTTCTGGTAGTCTATTTTTTGTTCAACCTTTTCTTAAAAGGTTGCTAGACTACCAGGGCCTATAATATAAACCGTTTCGCCGGTTTAACACGACGCACCACATAAAGTGGTGCTAGCATGGCTTTACGCCATGCGCAGTTTCTCGCGGGCTGAACCGCGACCACATAAAGTGGTGCTTGCACTGCTTAATGCAGTGCTTAAGAAGAATTCCCAAAAAAGGTTTAAAAAAGAATATAATAAGGAAAGGAGCAGTTATGCTCCGTAAAGTTTCTGGATTCCTGTAATGTCACCTGAATTTAAAGTTCTTTTATATGTTTCTCCTTCTTCGCCGTAACCAAACATTGTTTCCCAATAACAGCGGTTTCTGTATAAATCAGCTAAACCAGCTGAATGGCCTAATTCATGTGTTACAATATTCTGTAAATCCATTAAATTAGAATCAATTTCAGCGTTACCCCAAAAATAATAGTCATTTAATTGCATATCCCATTCAATTAGTTCTCTTGTTGAAGGTTTTCCTCCAAAATAACCCCATACATTAGTTACTGCAATAACATTAGGACTAAAATCAAAACCAAAAGAAACTGTATTCAAGTTGTCTGTTGCTGTATCATTAAATGTAACATTATAATCCAAAAAACTGTTTCCAAAAATATTTCCTCCAAAAGTTTCCCATTCTATTACTCCTGCATCAACTGCACTCTTAACAAAATTAAAACTTAAAGAATCATTATTCACTGGATTAATGTAATAATCTTCAACAGTTTTCCATTTAGCTCCATTAGAAATAAAAGAATAACAAGTATTTTTTTCTGGTTGGCCTTTGCCTTCTGGTTTTACTTTAAACACTTTTTTTTCTCCATTCTTGTAATGAATTATTTTTACTTTCTCTAATGGTCCTTTATCTTCTGAACTAAAAGCAAAAGCAAAACCCAAAACTAGCGTAAAACAAATTAAACTAATCAATAACTTTTTCATTTTTTCCCTCCTTTAAAGAATTCTAATATTATATTGTTTCAAAGTAGTTAATTTACTTTTCTAATAAATTTAAAAAAGAATAAGAAAAAGGCTTATATTATTCTAAGCCTAATGCTTCATCTATTTTTGCTTTATTAAAGCCAATAATGATTTTGCCGTTAATGTCAATTACTGGAACTCCTTGCTGACCTGATTTTTCAATCATTTCCTGTCCTTTTTCGTGGTCTAGAGAAACATCAACATCTTCGAATTCAATTCCTTTTTCTTTAAAGTAAGCTTTAGCCATATGACAGTAAGGGCATGTTAGAGTAGAATAAACTATTACACTCATTTAATTACCTCCGTTTTTCTAGTTCTTTTGCAGTATTCAAAAGCAGTTTCACTTTCTTGCTGTTTAAAACAATGCACTGAATGTTTTTGCCTTTCTTCTGCATTGAAATTAATTTTGCAGTCCTTAATTCTTTTAAATGCCTTGAAACAGTTGAAGAATCAAGCTTTAATTTTGCTGAAAGGCTTTTATTGCATGCTTTGCTGTCCTTTAAAAGAATTTCAAGGATTTGAATTTTTGAGTCACAAGAAAGAGCCTTGAATACTTGCATGATTGTACAAGTGTGCAAAAATCTTTTTAAACCTTTACTCTAAAAGCAGAAACATTATTCCAATTCCTGCAAGGAATGCAATTAACAGGCCTAAAGATTTTTTTAATTCGTATTCTTTATGCAGTTCTGGAATCAAATCTGATCCTGCAATATAAATAAAGTTTCCTGCTGCAAAAGGAATCAAAAACATCATTAAATTTTCTGTTATTGAAGCCAATAAAACCACTACTAAAGCACCTAATATTGCAGTTAAAGCTGAAAGAAAATTCATTGCCAAAGCTTTTTTCCTTGAAAATCCGCTGTGAATTAATACTCCAAAGTCTCCTATTTCTTGGGGGATTTCATGGAATATTACTGCAATTGTTGTTGCAATGCCTAATGTTGTGTTTGCAAGATAGCTTCCTGCAATAATCATTCCGTCAATAAAGTTATGCACTCCGTCTCCAATCAGATTCATGTATCCAAAGCTTTTCAATTCGCATTTTCCTGCAGGAAAGCCATGGCAGTGATGCCAGTGAATAACTTTTTCTATTATAAAAAAAACAACTATTCCTGAAAGCAAAAAAAGCGAAATTTCTGTTCCAAAACCATATTCTTTTACTGCTTCAGGCAATAAATGAATAAAAGCGCCGCCAAATAATGAACCAGCAGAAAAACTCACTAAATACAAAACTATTTTGCTTAGCATTTCCTTGTTTAAGCCAACAGTAATAACTCCGACTAAAGAAATAAGGCTTACTAATATAACGCTTCCAAAAATGTAAATCAATTGCATGTTGTATTATTAAATTAAATTCAATTTAAATTGTTTGTGTATTTATGGTAAACTATTAAAATTCCTTTTTCGTTCCTTAAAAATAATTGGTCTTTGTCGTTGTTCCAGATGTTTCCTTTTCCAATGAATAATTCGTTTCCTGAATTTGTTCCTTTGCCTGAAAAAATTCTTATAAAACTTTTTTCTTTTAATGAAATTTCAGGAAAAAAATACAAATTCGTAGCTTCATCTTTTAAATAAAAGCCGTTTAAGTCAATTGAATAATTGCAGTCATTAAAAAATTCAATGAATTCTCCTGCAATAGAATTGTTTTGGTTGAATTCAAGTTTTTCCAGCTTAATGCATTTATCCTGCAAGTATTTTTCGTTTCCTTTTCTCCA
>JAHJUD010000025.1 GCA_018829335.1 Microcaldota archaeon
AAACCAAAACATTTTCTACAAATAAATTGCCTGTTTCGGTTGTAACATTATATACGTGTCCTTTGAATTTTCTTTTTTTAACAGAAGAAACTTTTGCATTTTTTGTCTGCATAAAAATAAAAGAAAGAAAAAAAGGTTAAATAAGTATTGTTTCTTGGCATAATACAGATGACAAAACCAATACATCCGGTAAAAAAGTGGACTGAAAGAAAATTTTCCAGAAAAAGGCTTAGAAGAATAGCTTTGCTTAAAAAAGAAGTAGAGGGATTAAGACATACAGCAAAATGGAAACCAGAGCTAGATACATTTACTATTAAGGAATTAATAAATGGACGCAGACATTTATTGAATAGTGTAAAAAACAGTGGCACACTTATTTTTTTAGGCCAGGGAATGCGCCATTTGTTTGAAACAACAAGAAGTTTGAATGAAATTGAACCAGCTGCTAGAAGAAAAAAAATAAGATATGTAGTAGTGGCAACCAGAAATGCAGAAAACGAACAAGAAGTTAACAGACTTGCTGAAGAACTTTTCAGAAGAAAAATAGCTTCAAAAAATAAAATGTATTATTCATTAATAGATTATCGTGCAGGAGGAGGAAGTCTTACACTAATGGTCAAAGCAATAAGAAAAATAAATCCAAATGCAAGCATAGATAAAATAAGCCAAGATAGTATTCCAGTAATGATAGACATTGAAGACATCCCTAATCCCACAAAAAAAGATATGCAAGGGAAACTTTCAGGAGGTTCAGAAAAAGGAAGAGCATATCAGTTGTGGTTTGAATGGGAACTGCAAAAACAGCTGGAAAAATTAAAGAAAGAAAAACAAGCACAGAAAAAATAATTTAAGTTTTGTTTTTGTGCTTTACCGCAATTTCTATTTCTTTTTGCAGGCGTTGTTTTTTGTCTATGGCATATTTTAATGGAAAGGTTTTATCAAAAAACAGGATTTTCTCAAAACGTGTTTGGAAAAAGATTCTAAAGCAGTGGCTATAATTTCCATCTTTTCTTAGAATTTTCTTGCTGAAATCTTTTCTTAAATTTGGAGTGCAAGTTAATCCAACAGAACTAAACAATTGCTTTAAGCTTTCAAAAAAAGCTTTATGAGAAACTTCCATTTTTTCTATTTTGCTCAATCCTAAAGAAAAATTTGTAAAACGAAAATTACCTTTATTGTCATCCCTAAAAACCGGAACAGACATTTCAGAAGCAAGCAAGCCATCCAAAAAAGCAATCCTGTTTTTTTTCTTTAAATTGAAAATGTAATTGGGAAGGGAATAGTTTGTGCTTACTTTATCTCCAACCACTGCTCCTAAAACAACAAAAAAACGGATGATGCTTCTGTCAAAAGTTCTGATGTTAAAAGAATGCCCATATTCCCCGCCTTCAACAATATTTATTTTGTTTTCTGCAAAAGGAAAAATTCTGATTAAATCCTGTTTCCATAAATTAATGTCTCTTTTGTCAGAAGAAATAAAAGCCATTGTGTTAAGTCTTACATCAATTCCTCCGTCTCCAAAAAGGACTCCAAGCATTCTGAAAATGTCTTCTGCATCTTCATGTTTTTCAGTAAATGGAAGCAAATTATTTTCCATCAGCTTTCTTACAGTTTTTAATGGAGTGGGAACTGCTCTTTTTTCTCCTTTAGTATGCCACCACCTAGTTCTGCCAGCAAGAACACCCAACAGCTTGGCACATTTTTTGTAGCCAAAAGAAGGATTTAATTTAATCAATTCACAATACTCTTGATGTTTTTTGCAGGAAAATTGCTCTTCTTTAGAATAAGTATTAATTATATCTTGCTCAGAAACCAGAATCATTTTCTCTTAAAGAAATTGTTTTTTCTGTTTTTAAAAGGCTTTGGAACAGTGGACTGCCGGTGAAAAATTATTTTTCCAGAAAGACGACTTTGTCTTTTTCTGAAATGTCTTTTGCCTGTTTTTTTTCTGAGTTGCCAAACACTTTGTGTTCAGGGGTAACTGAAAGTTTTTTGCCTTCAACTTCTAAATCAATTAGTTCTCCTTCAAAAGGCTGCCTGTTCAAAGAAAGAATTCTTGAAAGAACAGGTTTTCCGTTTTTTTGCCCTAAAGTGAAAATTCTTTCTTCTTCAGGAAGCATTATTGCTTCATACCCTTTTTCATTAGTAATTATTTTTTCTTTATATTTTGCGTACATTTTGTCCCAAAATTCAGCAAAAAGTTGTTTTTCAAAAAGCCCATTTTGACCTTCTTTTTCGATATAAAGACCAGAAAAGCCGTAAAAACATTGCAAAGGATCATGTCTTACGTCGCCAAGAAGCGCGCCTGCTCTTGCGCCTGTTGCTTCAACAAATGGCGCAATTTTTTTGTCTGAATTATCAATTAAAAGTTTTGGAGTGTCGTTTTCTCCTTTTGTTTTGATTTGCGAACCTAAAGCAAAGCCTACTAAAATAAAACCGCCTAAAATCAGCAGGGCAGCAAAAGTTATTTCTCCTATAAAACCAAAATGAAATAAAATTGAAGCTAAAATAAACCAGCCCATTGGAAGAATAAAACCTAAAAGCCTTGAGCCTGAATCTTTCTGCATTTGGTTTAATGTTGCCTGTTCAACTATTTTTTTTCCTTCTCCTGACCGGACAATCCTTACTTTAGGATTATTCGGGTCTTTTCGGTTAGGGTAAATTAATACATCGCTTAAAACAGAA
>JAHJUD010000156.1 GCA_018829335.1 Microcaldota archaeon
CATTTAATTTTTGTTTCAAAGTCAAGGCTAAAAAAGTTTTTTAAAAAAAATAATGGTTTTTTTAAAATTAAAAAAGATTTTTTTAATATTAATTTTCGGGTTGCAGACATTCTAGAATTGTTTGGTAATACTTGGACAAAACAGCATTATGACTTAATATTTTGCAGGAATGTTTTGTTTTATTTTAATCAAAAAGAAGCGAATAGTTTAATTCGAAAAATTGTTAATTGCACACGCATGAGTGGGTTTGTGGTTTTTGGAACAGATGACCCTTTGCCAAGCCATCCAGACCTTTCAATGGTCTGTATCAGTGAAAGAATTTTTCAAGTTTATGCAAATCCAATAAAACATTACCCAGGCAAAGCTTTTTCTCTTTCTGGAAAAAATTGGTATCACACAAGAGTTTATGCTGAAAAGGAGCCATTGTTAACTGCTGATACAAAAATAGTTGGGGTTGGGGGTGCCGGAATAATTACATCTAAATTCATAGCAGAAAAAGGCATTCCTGAAAACGCTTTGTTGTTGGCTGCAGGCACAAACATTTGTCCGTTAATCATTGCAGCAGGCAACCTGCCTTGGATTTGTTTTGGCAGAAAAATTGCTTGCGGGATGGGTTGTGGGGGTTCAGTTAAACTTGCGGAAGCAGTTTTTAAGGAAAGTCAGAAAGAATTAGAAGAATTTATTGATTTAAAAAACACGAAAACTCTTTTTTTAATTGCTGGTTTTGGCGGAGGCACTGGCACAGTAACAGCAACAAGGTTAGCTGAAACCGCAAAAAAGCAGGGTGTTGTGGTTTGCTCAATAATAACTAAACCTTTGGGCTTAGAAATTAATCCAAGATTAAAAGCATTCAATGAATATTACCCGCTAATAACAGAAAACAGTAACTTGACATTTGTTTTGGACTTAGAAGAAATTTTGGAGCAACTAAAGAAAAATGGTCAGGGAATACTTGAATCTTTCAAAACCGCGGAAAAACTCGTTTATGAAATTTTTATGCGTTTAAACCAAAATCAATTCATTTCACAATGTGACAAAAAAATCATTAAAATAAAAATAAGCCCAACCAAAGTTTACTTCAGTTTAAACGACAAAAAATATGAAATAAAACAAAACTTTAGTGCTGCAATATAACTGCAGTGATGCCTGAAACAAACAAATTAGGGATAACCTTGCGAGTTTTCAATCAATTTTTAATCTGTACACAAAGCTGGTTGCTTTTTTTTGGCGTGTATTATGTGTCTTGTTTTTTCTTTTTTTTGTTAAAGTATTCCATTTCTGTTAGTTTGATTAATACCAGTTGTTTTACTACGTCTGCTCTTGAGCACCCTATTTTGTTTATTAGGCTGTCAATTATCTTGACCTGTTCTTTTGAAAAATATGGGTTGATTCTGTGGTCTTGTGCCATAGTAACTGATAAGTAACAAAACCTTTTAAAGCATTTCCATTCCAATAGTTACTATTGAGTTACTGTAGGGGGTGTTTTAAGTGAAGTATTCTAAAGTGAACTCTTCTTTGATTAAAAATTTGATTAAGAAATCAAACTTCAATAACAGGGATTATATTGATGATTTAATGGACATTGAATTATATGTTACTGGAAAACTTTATGGCATGTGGTCAGGATACAAAGTCAATTACTTAAAGGAAACATATCCAAAAGAGTTTAAAACAATTTACAAGGAATTGGATTCAAAAGGATTTAAGCAATACTTAAACCAGAAAAGGCTTGACAGACAAAAAGAAAGGCGATTAAATGAAGAATATAAAAAAGAAAGAAAAAAAGAGTTTCAAGAAGCAAAAAGTGAATGGAAAAAGGCAGGTGGAAAAATTGGCTCTTAGACTAGCAGATAAAAAAGAATACAAAAGCCAGGCAACTTATGGAATGGCTTTCTCTAAAATGTTCTCTGCAATGGCTGAAGCACAAAGGAAGAGAGAAGAACAAGAAAGAAAAAGACTAGAAAAACTTCACGCAAAACAAATGCAACCGAAAGTGAAAACATGGAAAAAGAAAACAATCAATTCCTAAAACTGTTCAAAAAAGAAACAAAAATTAAATAACGAAATTTATATTATCTTTTTATTGCGTTTTCAATTTTTTCTGCGCTTTTTCTGTATTCTGTTGCTTTTTTTCTAAGTGTTTTTGTTAATTCAAAATCCTTAGGAATTGTGCCTATGGTTCTATTCCCTTTTGGTTTTGAAATGTGCAAAATAAGTGTTTCTAAATCCTTCAAATAAGCTACTTTTTTAAATCTAAATACACTAAACTTGTTCCATTTACCTGCGTGTCTATCCCTTTTAAAATGCCCCCACAACCTCCAAAAACTTGATGTTGCTAATCCAACATAGTAAAGCTTATCATCTTTGTACAATACATAGATGCCAGCCCAACCAAGCATTAACTCTCTAAGTTTCTTTCTAAATGTTTCATCTTCTATTGTCTCAGCAGGTATTTTTTCTAAAGATCCCTTGATTAAAAGACCACGGTTACTTCTTTTCTTTTTAGACATCTATAACACTAGCAAGTTGAAGAATAAAAAAGTATTGTAAACCTTTTTTTGGGAAAACCCAGGGTTTTTTACATTTTTCAGTCAAATGACTTTTTGACTTTTTTGATACACCTGAAAGCAACCATAAACCTAAAATAATCGTTTACTTACAAAATTAACTTATGATTAAAAAAGAAGATATTGGGTCAGAGAAACAGAAAGCTCTTGACTTTAAGGGTTCGGTTTTGGTTACTGCTAATCCAGGCACAGGAAAAACTTTTTTGTTAGCCAACAAGTATGTTAATTTAGTTAAACAAGGAGTTTTGCCTGAAGAAATTTTGTGTTTGACTTTTACAAATAAAGCTAAAAGAGAAATGGAGAAAAGAATAATTGAACAACTGAAAGAAGCAAAAAGTGAAGTTGATTTATCTAAATTAAATGTTTATACTTTTCATTCTTTTGCTTTAGATTACTTGGATGAAGGAAATATTATTTCCACTAATCTTTTGAGGTTTGTTATTTATGAATACTTAAAAGAAAAAGAAGTTTTTAGCTATGGAGACGCTTATTTAATCAGCGATATTGTTCCAAGAATGGAGAATTTAATGAGGTACTTGAAAAGTTATGGAATAACCCCAGAAAAAATAAGTTATGATAAAACAAAAAAACTATTAGAAGAATTTGAGAGAAGCAGTGATTTAATTGAAAAAGAGGATTTAGAGAAGTTTTTAGGTTATTTTATTGAAATTTTTGGGTTATATGAAAAAGAAAAGGCAAGAAAGGGAATTGATTACGCTGATTTATTAATTAATTTTTTGGCTTTAAAAAACAAGCCAAAATTCAAGTTTGTTTTAGTTGATGAATTACAGGATGTAAATGAATTAGAAGCAAGAATTGCTTTGGGTTCAGCAAAAACTTTTTTTGCTGTTGGAGACAAAAAACAGGCAATATTTGGTTTTCAAGGCGGTTCAATTGGAAATTTTAAGTTATTTACTGAAAAAAAACCTTTAAAACAAAATTTAACTTTAAACCGGAGAAGCACTCAACAAATACTTGATTTTTCTGCTGAATACTTTAAATCCAAGACAATAGATGAAGAAAGCAAAAAAGAATTAGATGGCTTAAAGAGTTTTAATGACAGTAAAGGAATTAAACCAAAAATAATTGAAGCAGGAAGAGAAGAAATAATAGGAAAAGTGTGTGCTTTAATTAATAAAATTGAAAGCAATGATTTAGCAATAATAGTCAGAACTAATTCACAGATAATGGAAATAGC
>JAHJUD010000026.1 GCA_018829335.1 Microcaldota archaeon
AAACCAAAACATTTTCTACAAATAAATTGCCTGTTTCGGTTGTAACATTATATACGTGTCCTTTGAATTTTCTTTTTTTAACAGAAGAAACTTTTGCATTTTTTGTCTGCATAAAAATAAAAGAAAGAAAAAAAGGTTAAAAACAGATGGGATCTGAGAAACAATTGTGCCTATAAACAAAACTTTAAAAACATTGAATTCTTTACATATAATATGAAAGTAACAAAGAGAACAATAAAAAAAAATAGGCAAAAAAAACTTGGGCGCAGAACTACTGCTTCACTTAATAGCTTATTAGAATTATCTCGCCATGTAACCCCATCCAACACAAGAAATATGCTAGATACTGTAAAATCTTTTGAAATGACAGTACAATTTGCAATAACAAAAAAAGTTCCTGTATCTGTAAAAGAATTAGAAACTGGAATAAAAGAAATGAGAAGAGCTCGAGTATATTTTAATAAGATGTTGGCATTCACAAAAGCTCAAAAAGTAGATACAAAAACCATTAATGCAATAAATAACTCTATAATAGAAGTAAACAACATTATCACACAAGCAAGAAAAGTGATAAAAAAAAAGGTTAAATAGGCGTGGTTCTTCTACGCTCTTTTTTTGTATTCTGTTGCAATTTGTATTTCTTTTTGTAATCGTTGTTTTTTGTCTATTGCGTATTTTAATGGAAACATCTTGTCAAAAGATAGAATTTTATGAAAATGTGTTTGGAAAAAAATTCTAAAACAATGACTATAGTTGCCGTCTTTGCGAAGAGTTTTCTTGCTGAAATCTTTTCTCAAATTTGGAGTGCTTGTTAGCCTGACAGAATTGCAAAGTTGTTTTAGACTGTTCAGGAAAGTTTTGTGTTGAGATTCAAGTTTCTCTATTTTACTTAATCCAAAAGAAAAATTAGTAAAACGAAAACTGCCTTTGTTGTCACTGCGAAAAACTGGAACAGACATTTCAGAAGAAAGCAAACCATCCAAAAAAGCAATTCTGTTTCTTTTATTTAAACTGAAAATGTAATTTGGCAGAGAATATTCTGTTTTTACTTTGTCTCCGATCACTGCGCCCAAAGCAATAAAAAATCTAATTATGCTTCTGTCAAAAGTTCTTATATTAAAAGAATGACCATATTCGCCTCCTTCAATAATACTTATTTTATTTTTTGCAAAAGGAAAAATTCTGATTAAATCTTGCTTCCATAAATCAATGTCTCTTTTGTCAGAAGAAATAAAAGCCATTGTGTTAAGTCTTATATCTATTCCTCCGTCACCAAAAAGGACTCCAAGCATTCTGAAAATATCTTCTGCTTCTTTATGATTTTCAGAAAAAGGAAGCATATTATTTTCTTTCAGTTTTTTTACAGCTTTCAATGGAATGGGAACTGCTCTTTTTTCTCCTTTAGTATGCCACCATCTGGTTCTGCCTTGAGGAACTCCTAATAATTTAGCACATCTTTTGTAACCAAAAGAAGGGTGTAATCTGATTAATTCACAATACTCCTGATGCTTTTTACAGGAAAATTGCTCTTCTCTTGAATAAGTATTGATTATATCTTGTTCAGAAACTAGAATCATGTTCTCTTAAAGAAATTGTTTTTTGTGTTTTTAAATGACCTTGGAGCACGTCGCTGCCGGTGAAAAATTATTTTTCCAAAACAATGAGATTGTCTTTTTCTGAGACGTCCTTTGCCTCTTTTTTGTGGGGATTGCCAATTATTTTATGCTCCGGGGTAACTGAAAGATTTTTTCCATCAACTTCTAAATTAACTAGTTCTCCTTCAAAAGGCTGCCTGTTTAAAGAAAGAATTCTTGAAAGAACAGGCTTTTCTTCCTTGAATCCAAGAGTAAAAATTTTTTCTTCGTCTGGCAACCTTATTGCCTCATAACCTTTTTCATTAGTAATTAAACTGGATTTGTATTTTGAATACATTTCACCCCAAAGTTCAGCAAATTTTTTAGGCTTATATTGCCCTCCTTTTTCAATATAAAGCTCAGAAAATCCATAAAAACACTGTAGCGGATCGTGACGTACATCTCCAAGCAATGCGCCTGCTCTTGCACCTGTTGCTTCAACAAATGGAGCGATTTTTTTTTCTGAATTGTCAATTAAAAGTTTTGGAGTGTCGTTTTCTCCTTTTGTTTTGATTTGAGAGCCTAAAGCAAAGCCCACTAAAATAAAGCCGCCTAAAATCAATAATGCGGCAAAAGTTATTTCTCCAATAAAACCAAAATGAAATAGAATTGAAGCCAGAATAAACCAGCCCATTGGAAGAATAAAACCTAAAAGTCTTGAGCCTGAATCTTTCTGCATTTGGTTTAATGTTGCCTGTTCAACTATTTTTTTTCCTTCTCCTGACCGGACAATCCTTACTTTAGGATTATTCGGGTCTTTTCGGTTAGGGTAAATTAATACATCGCTTAAAACAGAA
>JAHJUD010000157.1 GCA_018829335.1 Microcaldota archaeon
TCATTATCCTGAAATCCATGTCAGAATTTTCTTCAAAGAAAAAGTATTCAAGTATTAGGTCTTCTTTTTTCCCTGAACCAAATTCAGGCAAAAAAACCTCAAGTATTTTATGCATTTTTTTGCTGTTTGTTTTTATTAAAACAGTTTTTTCTGAAAAAGAAAATTTTGTTGAAAGCATTTTTTCCATAAAACCAGCTTTTGTTAGTTTAATATTTTAATTACAGCAAGCTTAAATTGCTTTAGTATTTTCCTGTAAGAAGAAACCTTATTTTCCACATCAATGGAAAAACCACTGCAAAAAACAACACTTTGATTTTCTGCCTTAAGTTTTTTGTCCAGTAAAATCTTGTTTTTATTATTTCAATTTTTAATTTTAACGGGCTTTTTTTTTCAAGTATTTTTTCCAGTGAATTTTTCCTTAAGTATTTCATTTTCTTTTTGTCTGCTTTTTTTTCCAATTCTTTTATTCCTTTTATTTTTTTTCCTGAAACTTTTTCCATTAATTCATTAAAGTAAATTAAAGGCTCTAAAACACTGTATTTTTCTGCTTTTTCTTCCAGCTTTTTTTCATCTATTTTCTCCAGCAATTTCTGCACGTCATTTATTTCCCTTAAGATTCCCTGAAAGCAGTGCTGGTAAACTGAACTAAGAACTGCAATTATTATTATGTCTTCGTTTCCTGGGATTTTCATGCCGTTTAATTCCTGTGAATCCTTCCATATTTCTTTCAGGTCAACTGAAAAGCAGTTTACAGGAAAAACTATTTTTTTGTGTAATTCAATCAGGCAGGTAAATCCATTGATTTCTTTTCTTATTCCCGGATAATGCTGTGCAAAAAGGTTATTCTTCCATAAGCCGAATGAATCAGATTTAAACCCTTTTTTTTCAAGAATTTTCCTTATTTCTCTGTAGTCTTTTTCTTTTATCAGCAAATCAATGTCTGATGAAACCCTTGAAAATGTTTTAGAATAAAGCAGGTTATTTAATGCAGTTCCTTTTATTGCAATGAATTCAATGCCTTTTTTTTCTGTTTCTTTTTTAAGCGAAAACAATTCCTTGTTTAAAATCATATTTAAGAGAACTGTTTTTTTGCACGAATTTCTTAATTTTTGAAGTTCTTTTTTTGGCATTAATTGTCTGTTTATTTTTTCAAGGATTAAAGGGCTTATTTTATGGTAAGCGCATAATTCAATGAATTCACTCCAGTTTACATCATAATCTTTTTTTCCTGTGCCTCCTTTAATTAAATTTAACAGTAATTTTTCTTCCGGTAAATTCATTTAAACAGCTCACACTTTAATGCTTTTTTATTATATTTTGTTATATTACTATTAAGTAATTTTAAATGATATTAAGTATTTTTTAATGCAATAAACTGAAAAAGTGATTTAATGAAAGTTTTGTTTGCCGCACCCAACTTCCTGCCTTTGACTAACGGGGCGGCAGTATATTTGCACAGGATATGCGTTCAGTTAAAGAAATTAGGTCATGAGCCTGTTGTTTTTACTTCAGCTTTTTCTCCAAAAGAAAAAGATTCAGTAACTGAAGTAAACGGAATAAAAGTTTATTCTTCAGGTTTTTTGTTTAGGTATTCAAACACGCCGGTAAATTTCTGGAGTTTTCCTTTAAAAAAAGTAATTGAAAAAGAAAAGCCTGACATTATTGTTGGTTCTGTTTCAAACCCTTTTATGGCTGATTCTGTTTCAGGAATCGCAGAAAAAAAATCAATTCCTTTTTTTCTTGTATATTACAATGACTACATTAAGCAGAGTTTTTTTGAAAAATTTTTTGTCTGGCTGTATTATTCTTTTTTCCTTAACAAGACAGCCAATTCAAGCAATAAAATAATTGCCTTGTCTGATTATTACATTAAAAAAAGCTTTTTTTTGGGCAGGTTTCCTGAAAAAACAGTTTCAGTTCCCCCTTTTGCTGATTTAAGCGAGTTTTCTTTTCGTGAACCATTAAAAGAGGATTTCAGCAAAAACAGGGTTATTTTGTTTGTTGGTGCACTAAATAAAGGCCAAAAATACAAGGGATTAAGCTGTCTTATTAAAGCAGTTTCATTGCTTAAAAAAAGTTTTCCTGAAATAAAATTAGTTGTTGTAGGCGAAGGAAACAATTCCTCTTATTTCAAGGAACTTGCATTTAAAGCAGGAATAAAAGAAAACGTTTTTTTTGTGGGAAGTATTCCAAAAAACAAGCTTGCATTCCTTTATTCTTCCTGTGAAGCCCTTGTTCTTCCTTCTGAAAGCAATGCAGAAGGTTTTGGTTTGGTTTTATTGGAAGCAATGCTGTTTTCAAAGCCTGTTATTGCAGGAAATTCAGGAGGAATTCCTGCTTTAGTGAAAAACAATTTTAACGGCCTGCTGGTTGAACCAGGAAATGAAATAAAGCTTGCTAAAGCAATTGAATTCATTTTATCAGACAAAAAAAAAGCAAAAAAATTAGGCAAAAACGCATTAATTACGGCAAAAAGTTTTTCTCCTGAAAAAAGCATTAATAAATTAGTTTCTTTGTTTGAGGAAGCATTAAATGAAAAAACAAAATAAAATCCTGTTAATTCTGGTTTTATCCTGTCTTATTGTTTCAATGGCAGTTGAATTAACTTCTTCTTCTGCTTTTTACCGTGACCCTTATATGTTTAGGCATTTTGATGCAGCAGAATTCATTTTAGAAAAACAAAGAATCAATGTAATAAAAGAGGATTCACTTGAAGGAAATTTTGTTGGCTGGGAAATTTTTAATGGAAAATATTCTTTTAATTTCATTTCAAGAATTTACCTTTACTACAAAAACATTGTTTTTTTTCCTGTTCCTGTCCTTTCAGGAAGTGTTTTTTCTCTTTTATCCGGCTTTGACATTTATTTTTTGTTTAATCATTTTTATTTCCTTATATTTATTTCAGCTTTATCTTTTTTTGTTTTGTTCAGGGAAATCTTTAATGACAATAAAATTGCTTTAGGGGTTGCATTAATTGTTGTTTTTTTTCCTTTTGAATCCCTTTACTATAAGATTACAATTCATGGATGGCATTTTGTAAGGATTTTTTCTTCTTTAAGCCTGTATTTTCTTGTCAGATTAATTAAAACGGGTTTTTCTTTCAGGTCAAAAAACTTTTTTTTTCTGCTTGTTTTTTCTTTTTTGGGAGTTTACTCTGACAAAACAGGCTTTGCTTTGGTTTTGCTTCCTTTAATTTCTTTTTTTTCAGTGTTTTTTTTCATCAAAAAAAAAGAATTTCTGCAGAAAAAAAAGTTTCTGGTTTTGCTTTCAGCTGTTTTCTTTTTGCTTTTGTTTTTTTCTTTTTTTTCCCTGTTCAATGACTTTTACCGTATTTTTCAGGCAATTGAATTTAATCTGCTTAACCTGAATTTTCTTCCTTCTTTTCTTTTCCCCAAACTTCCTTTCTCTGAATTCTACCTTGAAAAAAACCTTTTTTATATTCTGTTAAGATATCTCTTTCCTGCTTTAATTGTTTTTTTCTTTTTGGCTTTAGGCTTTAAAAGCATTAAATCCTTTTTCAATGACAAAATAATTTTTTCTTTTCTTTTATCCCAGTTTTTGTTTTATTCTGTTGCTGTTGTTCCAATGCTTTTTTCTTTCTTTTTTGTTTCAAGCAGTGGAGCCACTTTTATTTTCTTTTTTTTGTGCTGGCTTTCTTTTATTGCCTTATTCAAAACTTTCAGTGGAAAGAAAAAATATTTTTTAATTTCAGTTTTTTTTGTTTTTGTTTTAATTATTCCTTTTGTTTTTTACCTTAATTCCCCGCAATTCCTTTACGAGCAGACAAACAAAAAGCATGCTGGTGCAGTTGAATGGATTAATTCAAACCTTTCCAGTAAAATAATTTACAGTGATGTGAAAATGGCAAAGCTTGTTTCACTTAAAACAGATTCTTTTGGAGTTAATTCAAAATATGAATTTGTTGATTCAATGGAAAAAGAAATAATTCCTGTTTTTTTTGGGGATAACACAAAGAATTCCATTGAAATGTTTGAATCTTATAGTATAACTCATTTATTGCTTTCAAAGGAAATGGATGCAGTTGCAGTTCAGCCTTCAAATGAATTATTAAAACCTGCAACAGGATTAAAAAAATTTGATTCTTCTTCAAATTTTGATAAGCTGTTTGAGAATAAGCAGGCAAGAATCTATGAAATAAATTACAATTAGTCTGCGCAAGTTTTTCTTAAGAGCAAATTCTTTTTGCATACTGCAAATTCATTGTCTTTTTTTTTGCATCCTTTTTCTAGTTTACTGCACAATTCAGCGATTTTTTCTTTGCTCATTTTACTCCCGAATTAGTAATGTGTTTTAGCTTTTTATTCCTTTCGGTTAAAAAAAAATCTGTTCGGAATCCAAAAAAATTTTCTTTGTTTTCAGCCAAAAACAAACAGCAATTAATGTATAAGAATCGTTTTTTCTTGCAAAAACAGATGTAAAAAAATTTATTTCAGCCTTACTGCATCCAAGTCCCTTAATGCTGTTGCATTTATTCTGAATTTTGCTGAAATATATCTTGAGAATTCTATTGCAGTGTTTTTTTCGCCGTGGTTTACTATTATTCTTTTTGGTTTTGGATTTAAGCTTCTAATATAATTAACTAACTGGTTTCGGTCTGAATGCCCGCTATTATGAAGCATTATCCCTCCGTGTCCCCCGCAAAAATTTTCTGTGCCAGGAACAGATATATCATATTCATATTTTCCTGCGTCAACTTCTTTAATTGAGGTTATTACATCTACTTTTATGTCTTCATTTACTAAAGAATTCAGCACTTTAATTAATTCTTTTTCTTTTTTTTCCAACCCATTTTCATCAATGCTTTCAAGCATTTTTTTGATTATTTGGGTTCCAATATATTTTCTTTTCTTTTTTTCAGAGTTATGGATATAATCTCCAATTAATTTCCTAGTCTTTGGGTCATTGATGTTCTTGTATAATTTTCTTAATTCTATTTCTTTTATCGGCAATGCAAAAGGAGGATATCCTATTTTTCTTTCAATTTTTTCAAGTTCTTTTTCCCATATGTAAAGCTTGTATACTTTACTTTCTTTTAATAAATTCCCATTAAGCATTCTTTCTTTTTCTGTATAAGGCCCTTTCATTCTGCTAATGATTCCATGCTGCAACAAAAGATAAGATAAGTCAGACATTAATTTTTTACTTACTGATTTTGCGGCTAAATAACCTTTTCCTCCGTTTTTGTAGATATACCCGTCTCCAGCAAAATATGCTTTGATAAATTCTTTTTGCGCGTGGGCTGGAAAGTTATAAACTATATTTGGTATTCCTTTTTCATAAGCTGAAGTTCCGCTGCCAATTTTCTCCAGAAATCTTACTAGCAACTTGTTAGCTGTCCTTAGTTGTGTTTCTGTTTCATGCGGTTTTTTTGGGACAGTTCTTATTCCAAAAGCATTTCTAATGCTTTGGGAAGCATCTTCTATTAATTCTTTTTCATGTGCACCAAAACTAAGCAGTGCCCTATAACTCCTTCCTTTTTCAGTGCTTCCTTCAGCAGCATAATATCCGAGAAATTTTGCAAGGCTAGTAATGTCATTACATTCTGCATTCAAAAAGCTTTTTTTGTTTCCTCCTTTTTTTGGCTCAAATCTTGCTCGTTCATTTACTAAATTATATTCATCAAATTTAACGTAATTAGCAAAAGAAATTTCCGTAATTGTATTTGATTCAGGAATTTTTGATGCAATAACAACATGGTCTCCAACTTTCATATTATTTCCTTTCATCGAAAATATCTTTCCTTCTTTTAAAGCAAATAAACTGTGCCCTTTTGATATCTGTATTTCTTTTCCTGATTTTGTTTTAATTTTCAAATGCTTTCCTTTTGTTTTGTGTTTTATTATATGACTTGCTTTTCTCATTTCAATTTTTCCTTTATCATTGAATGAAACTACTTTTATTCCATTAATTTCTTTTATTCCTTCCTCTTTTTTTTGCATAAACTCATCTGCTATTTCTCCAATCTTTTTTATTTCATATTCTCCGTTTCTTTTAGTAAATATTTCTGTGTCATATGGAACTGAAAAGCCTTCGACTGTTTCTACTCTCATATTAATTGGCAGTTCTCTTGTTTTACCATTATCTGAAATAGGCGTTTTTTTCAGTCCTTTTTGTATTCTGTTTCCTAATGATCCTTCTCCTTGGTATCCTACAAAAATTAAAGTGTTATTTGGGTTTTCTGCCATTTTTTGGAAGTATTGCACTGAAGGGCCTCCAGTCAGCATTCCAGCTGAAGCAAGAATTATTGCGCTTTTTTCTTCTAATATTTTGTCTCTTTCTTTTCCGTTTGCTGTCTGAAATAAATCTGAAGTAAAAGGAGAATCATTTTGTAAAACCCTTCTTTGGACTCCTTTTCTTAAATATTCTGGATAAGCTGTATGAATTGCGCTTGCTTCTCTTGTCATTCCATCAATAAAAACTTTTCCGTCAAGCATTCCTTTTCTGTAATATTCTTCTATTACTAACATTATTTCTTGTGCTCTTCCAACAGAAAAAACAGGAATTAAAGTGTTTCCTTCTTTATGCATTGTTTCTTTTAAAATTCTTATTAGTTCTTCTTCTGCATTATTTCTGTCTTGCTGGATATCATCTCTTCCGCCATAAGTTGATTCAATAATTAAAGTCTCTAATCTTGGATAATTTATGTCAACATTATTAAATAATCTAGTAAAACCAAATTTTAAGTCAGCTGAATAAACTAAATTATGTGCTCCTTCTCCTATATGAAAATGAACTGAAGCGCTTCCTAAAATATGTGCTGCATTATGCAAGGTTATTCTCATATCTGGTGCGATATCTGTTACTTCTCTGTATTCTCTTGTAATGCAATACTTTAGCATTTCTTTGACGTCTCTTTCAGTATAAGGCGGTTCTTTTCCTTCTTTTATCAAAACATCAATATAATCAAACTGCAGTAAAGCCATTAAGTCTCTAGTTGGTTTACTGCAATATACTGGTCCTCTATAACCCATTTTAAACAATAAAGGAACAAGCCCTCCGTGGTCTAAATGCGCATGGCTTATTACTACTGCATCTAATTGATCTAAAGGAAATCTTATTGCTTCAAGATAAGGATAAGGCTGGTCTTGATTTGCAACATCTATTCCTACATCTAACAACACTTTTGTTTCTGGAGTTTCAATCATCATACAGCTTTTTCCGACTTCTCTAAAGCCTCCTAAAGCTGTAAGCCTTACCCAGCCATTGTTTGGTGAAAGTTCCCTGTAAATTTTTTTTGCTGTTTCCTGTAAAATCTTTTTTCTTTCTGCGCTATATTTATGCAAGTGATGCCTTATTCCTTTGAGTATTTCTGAATCGCTTGTAGGGCTTCTTAAAATATTTGGGGTCCAGCCTGTCTTTAAAATAATTTCTTTTGAGGTTTCTCCTCCTTTTCCTATAACTAATCCAGGCTTTATTGATTCAATTACTACTTCGCTGAAAGCAGGATTAAAGTAAATTTCTTTTATTCCTGCATTTTCGGGAACCAGTTCTTTTATTGTTTTTCTTGCAAACTCTTCTTCTGAAAGTAAACTTTTGTCTGTTCTGATGTTTACTCTTTTCTTTAATTCAAATGCAATTTTTGCCACAAAATTCTCGTTTTCAAAGAACGCTTTAGGGTTTCTTGTGTAAATTGCTACTTCAGGGCCTTCCATTTCAATGCTTGTAATCTGTGTTTCTTTTGGAAGGTTTTCCATTATTATTTCTTTTACTTCTTTTAAAATGCTCATGTTCACTCTCTTAAACTTTTAGGAAAAGTTTAATCAAAAACTTTTCCAAGTAAACTTTTTCAGAAAAAGTTTAATCAAAAA
>JAHJUD010000027.1 GCA_018829335.1 Microcaldota archaeon
ACCCCTCCAGGAGCTGCTGTTGGAATATAAGTGTTTTCATTTTCTTTTTCAACAATTGCTGTTGCTTCATATACTTGAATTTCTGCATTAGTTGTAAGTAGTATTGGTTTTGTTTCTTCTGTTAATTTAACATTGTAAATTGTTCCTGTTTCAAGTGTGGCTGGCATATTCACAACAATTTCTTGTTTTGGGTCAATTGGAAGACCTCTTTTAAGTTGTTCTGGAATTGGATCAGTAATGCCAATGTCAGCGCTGGCAAGTGTTAACTGAAAAACTAAAACTATTAAAATCCATTTTTTCATTTTATATTCCTCCTTTAATTCCAAGTATTTGTGAAGCAAATGGCCCTAAAATTAAATCTAAATTAAATCCATATAAAACAAAAATTATTGCAAATTCTAAGGCAGAAACAGTTAACACTATTAACACTGATTTTTTTATTGATTTTTCGTGCAGTTTTGACATTCCTAAACTGCTTAAGTAAATTGAATAAAGCATTCCGGCAAAGTATGCAAAAGGAATCCATAAAACAAGGAATGACGGGGTGCTGCCGTATATTACTGCTTTTGTGGTTTCATTAATTCCTTTTTTGAATCCGAAAATTTTAGCAATAAAATGAGTTAATGTGATATGAATGAATACTGCAATAAATGATATTACATAAACAAATCCTGTTGTGAATGCACTTATAATTAAAATAAATATCTGAACAAAACCTTCTGGAGCAACAGTTTCATAATATGCTAAAGCATTCCATAAGTTTATTCCATTCACTATTGCACCTTCAACAGATGAAATAATTAAGATAACTGCAAGAAATTTTATTGAATTATTTATTTCTATTTCTTTTTTTACTTCATCAAAAAATCCTGAAGGGTTTCTTAAAACTTCAATTGTTTTTGATAATATTCCTTTTTTCATTTTAGTGCCTCTCTTTTGTTGATGACATCAGAACTTCTGGAAGAGGCTGGTTTTTAAAGATAAAAGTCTTGTCTTTCTTGATTTCAGTTTTCATTTTTTCCCTCTGTTTTCTTAAAATGTTCTGCAACTTTAAGTAAACTGTCTAACTGATTTTGGCTTTCGGTTGAGTATGTCCAAGGAAGGGGAGAGTTTACTATAAGTATGCCTGATTTTAGTTCTTCAATTTTGTATGCAGGGGCAGATAAAAGTCTTTTTCGTCCTATCTTTTCTGCTATTTCTGTTCCATAAAAGTTTAACCATCTGACATTGGATAAAATATTAGCTAAGTTTTTTTCAATTATATCTTTTTCAGAGGGTTTATCTCCTATGTACATTGGCAGGAAGTCTTCATCGTCTCCTAATCCATACAATGCTTTTGAACCCAGTGTTTCCAAAATATTTTTTGCTATTTCTATTAATTCTTCTGCATTTTTTTCGCATTCTTCTGTTGTTGGCGTGTTTAACAACTGATAAAAATATCCTCTTGCAGCATTAATTGAGATAATCCCAAGTTTGCTTCCCTTACAGTGAAAAGGCGCGTCAGGATCCATGTAGATATAATACTTAATGTTTTTGTAACTCAAGTCTATTATTCCAGTATCTTTTACAGACTCTTCTATTATTTGGTCTTCAAGTGTTGCAGGAAAACCTTTTTTTCCCGCTAAGTTTTTAGGGGCGTCATATTTGGATTCTTTTTTTATTAAGTTTTCTGTTAAGGATCTTATAAACTTTTCATTATATTGAACAGGTTTAATATAAAACTTAATTGTCGCATTTCTTGTCATTTTATTATAACACCTCTAATGAAACTTTACTTAATATATCAGAACCGTGTGCAGCTATTAGCTTGTTTTCGATCCGAGATTTTATTGCATCAGGCAGTTCTTTGAATACTATTTTTATATTTCCGCCTGGATTATAATTTGAAAGTGTTCCTGCTTGTCTTACAATATTTTTAATTCTTTCTTCAATTTGCTTTTCAGTTAGATAACTCCAACTTATATTTTTGGCTTCTAAAATATCTCCGTTTTTCAGTAAAACGTCTATTTCAGGTTTGGTTGGTGTTGGTGTTATTCTTACTTCATCTACATTATCTATGAATCTTGAATGCGAAGCCACTTCTGCTTCAAATGTTATTCCTTTCAGATTGGTTATTGCCCCGTTTATTTCTCCTTGGTTTCCTGATATTTTAGCATCATCCAGATTTTTTCCGTGTTTTACTATTTCTGCTTCAAGCCTGTCTACCCCTTTGACTCCTTTTGCCCTGAGCTTTTGCAGGTTTTTTGAAATGTTTTCAATTGTTTCTTCTCCCAACTCTTTTCCAATTCTTTTTGCTGCTTTTTGTCCGTCAGGAGAAGATTTTACAAAAGATTCTAATCCTTCTATTGCTTCATCGCTCCATTTTGTTGTGTCAAATCCTATGTTTACAGCTTTTTTGAAAATGCTTAAATCATCAAACCATCTGGCAAACCAACCTGTTCCTTCTTTTGTAAATGACCATAAGTCGCCGCCAATTTTGCCAATTCCTTTGCCGATATCATCTATTATTTTTACTCTCTTAAATGATTTTCCAACAAAGACAGCGCCATGTCCAACCATTCCAACAGGAATAAAAGGAGATATTGCATCGCCAGCAAGCAAAATTTCTTCAAGCCAGCATTTTTGTGCTGTAGATCCTGCTTCATTTCTAATATTGTTAATACAGTTTCTTGTGTTTCCAGCACATTCTTCAATAGAATCAATACATGCTTGATATCCTCCTCCAAATGCATCACCATCTGCGTCATTTATACATTTACAATACTCTTCTATGCTTAATGAAACAGAGGCAACATCAACAATTCCCAAAGCGATTGCAACAAGAGGAATAACTTCTCCACTAAAGTTGCCGTCATGTGAGCCATTTAATTCAGATATTATATTAGAAGGCGATACTATAGCAGTGAAATTTACGGTTTGTTCTGGCTGGTTTAAGTTAATGTATTGCGTTACTTGGTAATCTCCAGCATAGTCTGGATTAGTTACTTTATATCTTATATCTATTTTGTGTTCTCCGTAATGAATATTTTCTATATATGTAAAACCAAAAGGATTAGTTAATCCAAGTGATTTAGAATAATCTTCATCCAAGAATACATAAACATTAGCAACAGGATAACCATTAATGTTATCCACATTGACTTGAATGTTTCCTTTTTGGATTTCACAACCACAATCAAAGTATTCCCATATTGTTCCGTTAACATAAATTCCTGTTTCTGAACAAAAACTGTTGTCAGGACAAAAAACTTTAATGTTTCTGAATCCAGGGAAAGCATAAACGTCTTTTTTTCCGTAAGAGTTTGTTATTCCTTTGAATTCGTTATCCAAATAAATTTTTGCTCCGGCTAATGGTTCAAAATTATTGTTTATGTTGTCAACATCAATTTTTATTGTTTCTTGTTGTCCGGCGTTACAGGTTTCTTGACCAGAAGTGCATCCAAATTCGCATACTTCATAATAACAAACACAAGCAGGAATAGATGCATTAAAATAACAAGAAAACAATCTCCAGTTTTCATTATAGCATGAATTATTAAGCACTGAACAATCAAGTGAAGGATTTATTTTTATTGTTCCAACATCAATGTCTCCAAAGAATACAAAACAGGAATTTCCCTCCTGGTTTGTTAAAGGAATCCTGTATCCTTGAATTACTATTTTTAGTTGATATTCTCCTGCATTGTTGTTTATTGAAAAAAAACCAGAAGAATTTGTTGTGTCAGAATCAATTAAATTATCAGAGCAATCATAGAGTTCAATTAGCAGTCCGTTTATTGGATTATTTTCAAGGTCATGAAAATAACCGTGAATTGTTGTATCTATTTTTGGAAGAGTTCCTAAATTAATGTTGTCTGCAGCATATAAATTGCATTCTTCTCCATTGATAAGCCATGTGATAATTCCCCAGTTAAATGCAGTCTGAAATTTATAGTTGTCTTTTGGAATATTAAAAGAAAATTCTCCGGTTGAATCAGTAAAATCATAATAGTTTATTAAATTAGAGCATTCTTTCATTACTGCCTGAACCCCTTGCAATGGAATATTTTGATGCCCTATAACTTGTCCTGAAACTATTGTGTTTGAATTAATAGTGAGTGTTTCCATATTCCAAGTATTCCAATAAAATAAAGGACACTCTTGTCCTCCTATAAGCCATTCAACTAAACCCCAAGGCATGTGTGTTTTGAATTTATAATTTCCTTTGAAGGCTTTAAGGTAAAAATAGCCAGAGGAATCAGTTGTATTAAAAGTTATTGTGTTATCAGAACAGTCTGTTAATTCAACTAAAATATTATTCCATGCATTTCCGTATTCGTCTTTAAGGTAACCGTAATTAACTGTTTCTGTATTAACCTGCATGTTTCCAAACGCATAATTTTGAGCACT
>JAHJUD010000158.1 GCA_018829335.1 Microcaldota archaeon
ATCAAGTTTTTCCAAAGAAGCCTGACTTTGAGACAAATCACTCAAAACATCCCGACTAAAACCAGCATCCAACCAAAAACCATCAACTTCCTTCACACCATCAACAAAAAAAATCTCCTTCTGACTTCCAAAAAAAACAAACAAAACAACAACACACAAAAAAACAACAACAAAAACAGCCAAAACCCTAACATCCAACTCCATCAAAACCACAACCAAAAAAAAACAACAATATAACAACATAATATATGTTTTTAAAGTATTAAAAGCTTTTGGTTAACAAAGCTCACCTGACCAAAAAAAATTTATTTAAAAAAAAAACACATAAAAAAAACTCTTCTAAAAGTTCTTTAGTTAAAGGCCTTATTCCGCCTGTAGTCAAAGATTCTTGAATTGGATTTATTAAAAAAAAATAAAAGGAATACTCAAAAACAAAACTAGTTTATGTATTCTATACAAAGACAACAACTTGCATTCAATTTCAGGTTTCCTCTAAAACATAAGCTAAAAGCAGTTCTCCCGTAGAAAAAACCTTAATAGTTGAAGGATCCCCGCCATTCCTTTTAATAGCAGAAGCAGAATCAGCAATTAATTCATCAAAACTTTTTCTGTCTGAATCCAAAAGAGTCTGAACTATTGCATTAGTCACCTGCCCAATGCCAGTTGAAGTATTACTAATAAACCTTAAATCAGTGTCAGGGTTTGATGAAATATATTCAGGTGTTGAACCAGCACTTCCGCAGCTACCGGGAATAAACAACTTATAGGAATTAATATTCTCAAATATTCCATAAGGAAAAATATTAAGCAAACTATAACTATGCCCTCTAAAAGTCAAAATTAAATTAGGAGTCTCATTAAAGTGACTTGTAATAAATTCCTGATTTTCTTCATCAGTATCCCCCATAAACAAAATCATTCTGGCGTTATCATTCTCATAAACCAGTTCATTCTTAGACACAACCACAGGCTTTGAACCAAAATATGCAGTAAACCAATCCTGAGTAAAAAACCAGTGATCCTTCCCAGTATCCTCTTTATCAAAAACCTGCAAAACAGTAATCTTCCCGTTATTCCTGTAAAAATCAGGGTCATAAACACTTTTTTCATTCTCAAGTTCTCTTATAAAATTTTTTTTGTCTTCAGAAACAAGATTTGTCTGATTATCAATAAAAAAGTCAGTAATCTCAAACGCTGCCTTTAATTTTTTGTCTTCAATTCCTTCTTGCAGTCTTTTCTCAGAAATCAATTTTACTTGGCTTGCTACTTCAGGAATTCCTTTAATTTTATTAAGAGCATTAGCCAACAAGAAAAAATATTCATCATCAAACTCATCAGAATTCAAAGGCTCCAACAGAGTCGGCAATAAAGCCTTAACATCTGACTCATTAAGCAAAGAATTACTTTTACCATAAAACCTGTCATAATTTATTGCCCTAAAAAGAAAATTCCTGCATTCATCTGTTCCAATCAAATCATATTCTTCAAACAAATGGGTTATGCTTTTATCACCCAAATCTTTTTTCAGCCTGTCAAACAACATATTATTTGAAGACATATAAAAAAACTCTGGATTGCTGTTCAACAAAGCAAACACCTGCAAATCAGAAAGAGAAGACAGATACTGTTCTCTTATATTATTCATTGCATGAAAGGAATCCAGTGGTCTGCCAATATCTATGGCAAAAGAATCAGAAGCTAATGCAACTATTATAAACTTGTCAAAACTTATTTTTCCATTGCAATAATCTAAAAATTTTTCAACAACTTTTTCATCTTGAAAAGTATTAAATACACTATACTGATGTCTATTATATTTAGCAATCTCAACAAAAGCATCAACCACTACATCAGAATCACTTACAAGCAAATCAGAAATCCTCTTATCTGAAATCAGCGCATCAAAAGCAGTATTAGAATTAATTCCAGCAGCTCTGGCAATCTCAACAAACGCATTTGGATTCTTTGCAAATAAAAGCGCAACGGCATCATTAATAAAAGAGTTAAAAACATAATCATTTAATTCTACAGAAGCCTTAGCAATTTCAACAAATTCAACAGGATACATTAAAAACAAGTCAACAACTTTCTGGCTTCCAAAAACATCAAGCATGCTAAAACCCTCTTTCCCAAAAATCTTTGTAATCTCTTCAAAAGCAGAATCTACATCAACATGCCTTAATTTGAATGAAACAGTTTTTCCGCCATTACTAATTGAATCAACTTTTAATTGAATCAGTTCAGCATTCTCAGAAGAACCAGAAACAACACAGTATTTTATGTTTTTTCCTTTTTTCAATTCTTCACTTGTAAAAACCAAATCTGAAACCCATAATTCAT
>JAHJUD010000028.1 GCA_018829335.1 Microcaldota archaeon
AATTTTAAATTCAAATTATTGTTCTGCTGAATGGCTTCTTCCATTAAATGGTTCTCCTTCAACAGAATACTTAAACAGGTTTGATGCAGTTATATGGAGTGAAAGCAATAAAATAATTCCAATAGACGCAAACCAGTCAGAAACTTTAATTGAATTTGTTTTAAATGGAGGAAAGTTATTGCTTGAAGGACAGGACATAGCATTTAATCACTTTGACGACAACTTCATGCAATATGTTGCACACGCAACCCTTTTTTCTGATTTAATTTTAGATGAAAACTCTAATGAAAGCATTAATATTTCAGTAAGGCATCCAATAACCCTTGATTTAAATGTACTGGATTTCAATTTTGAACTTTCTCTTTTCCCTGATTCTATTACCCCAATAAATAATGCTCACTCTATTGCAGACTGGAATTCAGGAAACACTGCAATAAGTTTATTTAATGATTTCAATGCAAGCACAGCAAAAGTATTGTTTCTTTCGTTTACTTTAAATGCATTAAATGAAACAGAAAAAACAATTCTCCTTAATAACAGTGTTAAATGGCTGCTTGAAAACTCAAGAATTGATTTGGCAGTCAACGAAATTATTGCACCTGAATTCATAGTTGAAGAAACTCCTATTACAATAGAAATTTCTCTTGAAAATAATCAGTCAACTGAAGTAAACCTTTATGTTGACGAAATACTTCAAACAACAATCCCAACAGACACTAATATTGTACAAACAATAATCGATTTTAATTCAGGATACCATTTAATTAAAACTGAAATTAATCCTTTGTTTTCAATCAAAGAAAAATATTATATAAATAATCTTTTAGAAAAAGAAATTTATGTTGCTCCAACAGAAGCAGACTTAAAAGCAAAATCAATTACAACAACTTCAATAATCGACACAATCATTACAGCAAAAATAGAAAACATTGGAGGTTCCACAGCAAACAATGTTCCAATTGAAATATACTACAACGACCTAAAAGTACACGAAGAAAACATTGACATTAATCCAATGGAAACCAAAACCATTACAACTTCAATAGAAAAAGAAACAGGAATTCATTTAATTGAAATAAAAGCAAATCCCCAACAAACAATCCCAGAAACAGACTACAACAACAATACACTCACACAAGAACTGTATGTTTGCAATAAAGAAAACATTTTATTGGTTTCAGACAATGACGCAGAAAACAATACAACAAACAATCCAGACAGCACAAACACTTTTGAATCAATCCTAAAAAACAATGGTTACTGTTTTGAAACATGGAATGAAAAAATACAAGGAATTCCGGAAATCTCTTACTTAAATCAATTTAATATTTTAATCTGGAGTACTGGAAACTACTGGAACACAGTAATAGACACAAACGAAATAAACTTATTACAGCAATACAATAAAAGCATTTTATTTGAAGGAGCAGACATTGCATTTGATCACTCAAATGAAACATTTCTGGAAGAAACACTACACGCAACACTAGACAAAGACTTAATAATAGAACAAGAAACACTAATTTTAAACGACCATAATATTTTAAACAACATTAACCAAATTACCATTGACAAAAACTACTGCCCTTATCCAGACTCAGTTAATCCAACAAACTCTATTAGTGCAGCAGAATGGGAAAACGCAAACTCTGCTATAACAGTACAAGAAAAAACAGTTTATTATGCTTTCTCAATTGACTCCATAATTGAAACCAATTCAAGAGAACAGCTTGTAATAAACTCAATTGAATACCTAAAACAAGCAATACCAGAACCGCAATGCGGTGACACAACAAAAGACGGATTTATTGACATAGATGACATCATTTACTTGGTTAACTATGTTTTCACTGGCGGTCCTGCACCTGAACCAATAGAAACAGGAAACGTTAACTTACAAGACGGAATAGACATAGACGACATAATATATTTAATCAACTACATTTTCTTAGGTGGACCTGAACCATGCAGCCCAACAAAAAACTACACTAAAACAGCAGATGATTCATGGACTATAAACGATGTAGAAAAATACTTAAACAATGCACAAAAAAACCTTAAATAAAAAAAAACATAAATTACTATTACAAAACCCACAAAACAAAAAACAAACAGAA
>JAHJUD010000029.1 GCA_018829335.1 Microcaldota archaeon
AATTTTAAATTCAAATTATTGTTCTGCTGAATGGCTTCTTCCATTAAATGGTTCTCCTTCAACAGAATACTTAAACAGGTTTGATGCAGTTATATGGAGTGAAAGCAATAAAATAATTCCAATAGACGCAAACCAGTCAGAGACTTTAATTGAATTTGTTTTAAATGGAGGAAAGTTATTGCTTGAAGGACAGGACATAGCATTTAATCACTTTGACGACAACTTCATGCAATATGCTGCACACGCAACCCTTTTTTCTGATTTAATTTTAGATGAAAACTCTAATGAAAGCATAATAATTTCCAGAAAGCATCCAATTACTTTTGACTTCAATTCATTAGATTTCAATTACGAATTATCTCCTTTCCCTGATTCAGTTATTCCTGTAAACAACGGTCATTCAATTGCTAAATGGAATTCAGGAAATTCAGCTATAACTTTATTTAATGACTTTAATTCAAGCCAGGCAAAAGTATTGTTTTTTGCTTTTAACTTGAATGCATTAAACTCTGAAGAAAGAACAAGTCTGCTTAATAATGCAGTTGAATGGCTTACAGAAAATCCACAAGAAGACCTGAAAGTAAACGAAATTTCAGTTCCTGAATTAATTATTGAAGACGCTGAATTTGACTTAAACATTTCACTGGAAAACACTAACACAACACAAGGCTCAAAAATCCAGATATTTTCAGACAACGAATTAATTAAAACAATTAATTCAAACTCTAATTCAATAACTGAAACAATTTCTTTAAGCCAGGGAAACCATGTAATAAAAGTTTTCATTAATTCTGATTTTTCATTAAAAGAAAAATATTATTTGAATAATTCACTTGAAAAAAAAGTTTTTGTTGCCTCACAACAAGCAGACTTAAAAATAAAATCTCTTCAAACAACAACAATAATTGATTCCCAGATTACAACAGAAATAGAAAACATTGGAGGAAGCAATGCAGAAAATGCATTAATTGAATTATATTACGACAACAATAAAGTTTACGAAGAAAATCTGGATGTTAATTCAAACCAGACTCAAACTGTTTCAGTTTCAGTTCCAAAAGAAACAGGAATCCATGTAATTCAAGCCAAAGTTAATCCACAGCAAACCATTCCAGAAGCAGACTACAACAATAATTCACTGGAAAAAGAATTATATGTTTGCAGCAAAGAAAACATTCTAATAGTAAACGACAACGACACAGAAAACAATACAACAGTTAATCCAGACAGCACAAACACTTTTGAAGAAATACTCAAAAACAATGGATACTGTTTTGAAACATGGAACGAAAAAACACAAGGAATCCCAAGCATTTCCCACTTAAATCAATTCAATATTTTAATTTGGAGTACAGGAAACTACTGGAATACAGTAATAGACAAAAACGAAATGAATTTGCTTCAATCATACAACAAAAACATTTTATTTGAAGGAGCAGACATTGCATTTGACCATTCAAACGACAATTTTTTAGAAGAAACTCTTCACGCAGAATTTGACAAGGATTTAAGCATACAACAAGAACAATTAAATTTAAGCAGTCATGAAATCCTAAATAATATTTCCCAGATTACAATTGACGGAAATTTTTCTCCTTACCCTGATTCAATTAATCCAATAGACTCAAACACTGTAGCTGAATGGCCTGATGCCAATGCATCAATCATTTCATACAGCAACACAAACAAAAAAATAATTTATTTTGCTTTTTCAATTGATTCAATAATCGAAGAAAACTCAAAAGAATTACTTGTAGTAAATTCAATTGAATTCCTAAAACAAACAACAATTGAATCGCAATGCGGGGACACAACCAGAGACGGATTTATTGACATCGACGACATCATTTTCTTGGTTAACTATGTTTTTACAGGAGGACCTGCACCTGAACCAATAGAAACAGGAAATGTTAACTTACAAGACGAAATAGACATAGACGACATAATTTATCTGATAAACTATATTTTTTTAGGCGGACCTGAACCATGCAGTCCGCCAAAAAACTACACTAAAACAGCAGATGATTCATGGACTATAAACGATGTAGAAAAATACTTAAACAATGCACAAAAAAACCTTAAATAAAAAAAAACATAAATTACTATTACAAAACCCACAAAACAAAAAACAAACAGAA
>JAHJUD010000030.1 GCA_018829335.1 Microcaldota archaeon
AAATGAATAAAAATATTTTATTTGGAGTTGTTTTGGTTTTTTGTCTGGCAAATGTTTCTGCAAATACTGTTGCTTCCAGCACTAATCCTATTGATTCTACTGCTTCTTCCAGCATTTATCCCATTGATTCTACTGACAATTATAATACAGGTTATTCTGGCAGTTTTACTGTAAGTTCTTATAACGCTTACATAAACTATACTTTTCTTACAGAGCCAAGATATCCTTTTGAAGGAAATGATATAACAGTTTTATTTGAAATCAACAACCTTGTTTTTGGCAGGGACTTAAAAAAAACCAGTGAAGCAATAATAAACGGAAAAACAATTAAAGCAGGCATTGAATCAAAAGAATGGGGGCAGTATTGTGTTACAACTGCAGAATATATTTCTCCTCATTTAGAAGAAGTAATTTTTAATTTAGGTTCACTGGCAAAAGGAAACTACACTTTCAGCATATTGCATAAAAAAATAACTAAAGACTGTGATGAAAATGAAACAACGACAATAAAAGAAAGAATTTATGCTTACAATTTTAATGTCAATAAAGATTCTGAAGGTTATATCAGTGAAATCTGCAAAATTAATGAAGACGGAACAAAAGACTGCTATAAACCCAAAGAAACTCCAGTAAACAGTGAATCAACAAGTTCCACTGAAAAAACAGAGGAAATTCCACAATATACTGAGCCATTTCAGGATTCTGAACCAGAAAAAATAGCAGGGATTGTAATTGAAACTACTGGAGGAAAACCAAAACATCATCCGTCAATTAATTTATTGACAGCTAATGCAATTGACATTGCTCTTGCAACTAATCCAAACCAGATATTTCATTTAATTATTGTTGTTTCTGTTGGAAAAAACGAAAACAAAGTTTTTGTTGACAAACAAAAAATTTCAGATGTAACTAAAGCAGTTGTTTCAGACTTCAAGGGAACTATAAGAAAAATTGAAGAAGAAAACAGAATGGTTTTTGTTGACTTGCCTGCAAACAAAATTGATTCTCTTGCAGAAAGCAAATTGTTTGTAGAAGAAATCAAATTTGATTCAGCCTTTAAATTACCTGCTTTTGAGTTAACGCCAGCTAAAGAACAATTCAATAAAAAAATTTCTTTTGTTGCTGAACTTTTAATTGACGACAAACTTGCTTTAATTGAAATTTCAAGAAATTCAGATAATGATATAATTGAAATCAATTCAAATGGAGTTAAAGCAAAAACAAGGCATTTAATTGAAATTCAGGGATTGGAACTCAAATTAGAAAATAAAACAGTGAAAATACTGCCAGATAAAGCAATACAAGAAATAAAAAACAAAGTTAATTCATTTACATTAAAAGAAATTGAATTAAAATTAATTCAGGGAATTCCAGTATATGAAATAAAAGGAATTCAAGATGCACTGTTTTTTGGATTGATTTCAATAAAAAAAGAAATTAAAATAACAGTCAATGCACAAACAGGAACCATAAAAAAAATAGAAAGCCCTTGGTGGAGTTCTTTGATTGGAGGAATAAGCAAATGAAAAGAAAAATAAAGTTTGTTTTTGTTTCAGTGTTTTTATTGTCCATTGTTTTGAGTGCAAGCATGCAAACTAACGCATTAGTTTCTGTTTCCAGTGTAAGCAGTAAAAATGTTTTTGATGATGATTTTGAGGGTTCAGTTGTTAATGCAGTTCCATTAATTGACTCATTTTATCCTCTTGAAAAAACAATAAAGCTTGGAGTAGGAGAAAAACAAGAATTTAATGTAATTGCTTTTGATGCCGATAATAAAGAGTTGAACATTAAATGGTTTTTGAATGAAAAAGAAGTGAAGAAAGGGAATAATTTTATTTTCAGTTCTCAAAACAGCGGAAACTTTGAAGTTAAAGTTCTTGTTTCAGATGAAAAAATTAAAGTCTGGCGAAAATGGAATATAACAGTTGAATTGCCTGCAAAAACTGTTTTGCCTGAACAAAAAATCCAAAAAGAATTAAAAGAAAAAATTGCTTTAAACCCAAAAGAATTTATTAAAGTAATAATTTTAGCCAAAAAAGAAGAAGATTTAGAAAGAATAGGAAATTTAATTGAAAATCAAGGTGGAAAAGAAATTAAATTAGAACAAATCGGAAACATTGTTATTGCTGAAATTCAGGCAAGCAAAATAAATAATATTGCAATGGATTCAGAAGTAAAATCAATTTATTCTGACAGAAAAGTTTTTGCATTGCTTGATTTCAGTGTTCCGCAAATAAGTGCACCAGTATTGTGGAGTTTAGGTTTTAAAGGAGAAAACATTAAAGTTGCAGTTTTAGATACAGGAATAGACAAAACACATTCAATGCTTGAAGGAAAAGTAATACTGGAAGAAAATTTCAGTTCTTCTCCAACTGTTACCGACAATTTCGGGCATGGAACACATGTAGCAGGAATAATTGCAGGCACCAATGAAACAGGAGGATTATATAATGGAGTGGCTCCACAAACACTGCTTTATAATGCTAAAGTTTTGAATGACAATGGACAAGGAACAATGTCAGGAATAATTGAAGGCATAAATTGGGCAGTTGACCCTGATGGAAACCCTGAAACAGATGATGGCACAGACATAATTAATTTGTCTTTAGGAGCACCAACAACCTATAATTCATTGGACCCAATTCACAGTGCAATAAACGAAGCTATAAACAAAAGAGTAATAGTTGTTGTTTCTTCTGGAAACTGCGGTGAAGTGCAACCTTCACCTAATTGTTACGGGTATATTGGAGTAACAACTCCTGGAAACAATCCTAATGCTTTAACTGTCGGAGCAATTGATGACTTTAATAACTGGGGGTTATTTTCTTCTGGAGAAAATATTGCGGAAGTTGGAATAAAACCTGATGTGGTTGCACCAGGAGTTTCAATTAATTCATCAACACCATACAACAATTATGGAGAAGGAACCGGAACAAGCATGGCTGCACCGCATGCAACAGGAGCAGCAGCATTATTATTGAATGCAGACTCTTTATTGACTCCAATTCAAATAAAAAAATTGCTTGAATTAAATGCATTTGATTTAGGGACAACAGGAAAAGACACTAACTTTGGTTTTGGGTTAATTAATTTAGGAAACATAATTGAACCTAAACCAGTGTTTTCAGAAGAAAATATTTTTGATTCAATTGATGAAAGCCAGGTTTTTTTGAAAAACATTGAAATCACAAATTATGGAGTACAAGAACTATTAATTTATGAAATTAATGCAACTCAAGGAATAGAATTTTCTGTTGATAGTTTTTTTTTACTGGCTGCTGAAACCACTAACTTAAATTTTTCTATTAATGGAGCAGAAGTTGGAGTAGGAACTTATAATGGTCAAATAGATATTAACACAAATGTTGGCACAAAAACTGTGTTTGTAACATTACAGGTTGTTAGTGCAAGCAATCCTGTAATAAGATCATTTAATATTCCAAAAACTGTTTTTAGAGGCGAAATAAGAAACATTGAAGTGACTGCAACCGATGACTTAAGCGTTAACTCTGTAAGTTTAGTGATAACTGATCCTTTTAATGTTTCAACAGAATTGCCATTAACACTTTCAGCTGACGGCAAATGGAGATATCTGCAATACCAGTTTTCTTCAGAGCCTTTGCATGCAGGCAGATATGACGTTAATGTAATTGCTGTAGACAACTCTTCAAATACAACAGTGTTTGAATCATATTTTGATTTAGTTAATGTGCTTTCTTTTTTTCCAGAAGAATTTATTGTAAATAAAGTTAATCAACTGAATTTCACTTACAAAAACACTACTTCAACATCAAAAGAAGCAACAATTATTACAGAAGTATACAATGAAACAGGTTTTTTGATTAATTCTTTATCCAAAACAAAAGACATTGGCAGTAATCAGATAGTTGACTTAAATCTTTCATGGAATCCAACAAACATTGGAAAGTATTCTCTTAACTTAAAGTTTTTTGAAGAAAACATTCTAATAGAAGAAACAGACAAAAATGTTACAGTGTTATTGCCTGATGTTCTTGAAATAACTGATTTTTCACTTGAGTCAAATACAATCATTAAAGGAAACAATCAAACATATAATGTTTTGATAGAAAATTCTTCTGAAGAAGATTTTAATGCTGTCATAGAAATAAATGTTTTATTGAATGATTTGATTGCAGAGGTAATAACAATTGAAAACGCAGTTGTTCCTGCAAACTCAACACAATTATTTTCCACTTCAAAACAGGTTTTGTTTCCGGCAGGAAACTATACTGTAAAAACAAAACTACATTATGGAAATAGAATAGAAGAAGGCATTTCAGGCAGTTTTCAAGTGATTACTCCTGCAAATGGCTTAATTGAATTAGTAATCCTGCCAACTGATGTTTTCATTGACCAAAATTATTTGATTCAAGTTAATTTCATTAACACTGGAAATTTTTCATTGAATGTTGTAATGGAAGCAAAAATCATTGATGAAAACCAGATAATTAATTCAATAGATTTTGGTTCAGCACAAGTTCCTGCTTTAAATTCATTTGTTTTTGAATCATTTTTTGAATTCAAAAACCTTTCAGGAGAATACCTGCTTAAAGCAACAGCAAATTATGAAGGCAATATTGCTGAAAAAGACGAAAACTTATTTGTTATTGACAACAAAAATCCATTAATAGCTGATTTATCTTATGAAAGTGAAGTCAAAAAAAATAATCCTTTTATAGTTAAAGTTAATGTAATAGAAGAAGGAAACATTAGTTCAGCTGTATTAAATGTAAATTCAACGCAAAACAATTTAATGGAATTATTTTCTTTTGGAAGCTTTCATTGGTTAATTGGAGTATTTTACGATACTTCAGCCATTCAAGAAAATGATTTTACAATAGAAATATGCGATGCATTCAATAACTGCAGCAGCACTCAAACCCAAAGCTTTAATGTAGTGGATTGCACAGGAGAAAATTTATTGATAGTATCAGAAGAAGACTATTTTACTGCTTTACTGGAACCAAATTATTGTGTAAGCAAATGGAAGAAAAGCGAGAATGGCATTCCTTCAATTGAATTCCTGCAAAGGTTTAGTGCGGTGATTTGGAGTGAAGCAAACAATCTCATTAACATTAATGAAGACGAGGCAATATTACTGGAAAATTATGTTGTTTCAGGAGGCAAAATATTGCTTGAAGGATCAGAAATAGCATTCAAACACAAAGACAATAATTTTATGTTCACTGTTGCCCGCTCCAAGCTCGCAGAAGACTTAATTTTTAGTGCAAGCGATTCAAATTCTAGTTCACCAGACGCCAGTGCCATTATTGTTACAAAAAAACATCCAGTAACTAAAGACTTGAATATTTTAGACGTAAATATTGAAGTTTGCTCTTTCCCTGATTCAATAATTCCAGTAAACAATGGAATTTCTCTGGCTGACTGGAATAATTCAGAATCTGCAATGGTAATATTCAACGATTATAATTCAAGCACTGCTAAAGGAATTTTCCTGCCATTCAGTTTTAATGCATTAGAAGAATCAATAAAACCTTTGTTTTTAGAAAACATTGTTAAATGGCTGCTTGAAAACTCAACAATTGATTTAGCAGTCAAAGATATTAATTCACCTTCACTTATTGTAGAAGGAGTGCCTGCCTTAATAGAAATTTCTCTTGAAAACACTCAGTCAACTGAAGTGAACATTTATGTTAACGGAATACTTCAAACAACAATTCCAACAGACACTAATATTGTGCAAGCAACAATTGATTTTAATTCAGGATACCATTTAATTAAAGCAGAAATTAATCCCTCTTACTCAATCAAAGAAAAATATTATTTAAATAATCTATTAGAAAAAGAAATTCATGTTGCTCCAACAGAAGCTGATTTAAAAATAAAATCAATTACAGCAACCTCAATAATTGACACCCAAATAACCGCAGAAATAGAAAACATTGGAGGTTCAACAGCAAACAATGTTCCGGTTGAATTATACTATAATGACATAAAAGTACACGAAGAAAACATTGACATTAACCCAATGGAAACCAAAACCATTACAACCACAATAGAAAAAGAAACAGGAATTCATTTAATTCAAACAAAAGTAAACCCACAGCAAACAATTCCAGAAGCAGACTACAACAACAATTCACTTGAAAAAGAATTATATGTTTGCAGTAAAGAAAACATTCTAATAGTAAACGACAATGACGCAGAAAACAATACAACAAACAACCCAGACAACACAAACACTTTTGAAGAAATACTCAAAAACAACGGTTATTGTTTTGAAACATGGAATGAAAAAACACAAGGAACTCCAAACATTTCGCACTTAAACAAATTCAACATTTTAATCTGGAGCACAGGAAACTACTGGAATACAGTAATAGACACAAACGACATGATTCTATTAGAACAATACCAAAAACCAGTTTTATTTGAAGGAGCAGACATAGCATTTGATCACTCAAACGAAACATTTCTGGAA
>JAHJUD010000031.1 GCA_018829335.1 Microcaldota archaeon
ACAGAATCATCAATAATTAATGGAATAAACTGGGCAGTTGATCCTGATGGCAACTCGCAAACAGATGACGGAGCAGACATAATAAACATGAGTTTAGGAGGAGCTTATGCTGACTTAAATTCGCCTATTGTTTATGCAATAAAAGATGCAATTGATGCAGGAGTTTTAGTTGTAGTTGCTTCAGGCAACTGCGGTTCAGGCTGTCCTTCAGGCAGTTGCAATGGTTATATTGGAATTGAAACTCCAGGCATTTCTCCTAAAGCAATAACAGTAGGAGCAGTAGACAAACAAAACAACTGGGCCTGCTTTTCTAGCGGAGGAATAATTAATGAAATAATTAAACCAGATATTGTTGCTCCGGGAGTAAATATTAATTCATCTGTTCCAGAAGGTTATTCAGCTTTTAGTGGAACAAGCATGGCAACACCGCATGTTGCAGGAGCTGCTGCCTTGCTTTTGCAGTCAAACGAAAACCTTACTCCAAAAGAAGTTAAATATATTCTTGAAGCAACTGCACAAAAATTAGGGGAACCAGGAAAAGACACTAAATATGGTTCTGGTTTAATTGATGCAGGCAAGTTTATTCCGCCAAATGTTAATAAACTATTAAAATATAAAGTTGAATTATCTGAACTTGTTTATTTGTATGATGAATTAATTATCAATTTGATTCCTTTAGCTGGAAGTATTGAAAGCGCTTCTGCTGTAATAAAAGATCCAAACAATATAGAATATGAAATTGAAATAACAAATGTAAGCGGAAGCGAATGGAAAGGAATTTTTAGTAACACTGACATGGTTGGAGTTTATTCTGTTGATATTTTTATTACAGATAAAGTTGGAAATATAACAGAATTCAATGAAAATTTTGGGGTCATAAGATATGATTCAAATAGTGCTTTTATAGAACAAATAATGGTTTCAAATGAAATTCCTTACGATGAAAATTTTTCTGTTACAGTTGTGTTCAAAAATAACGGGGGCTCTTCTATTAATACTATAATAGAAGTTCAGGTCATTGAAGAAGATATTTTATTAAATGCACTTGAAAAAAATATAACTGCACTGCCCCAAAGTGAAAATTACATTGATTTTCTAGTCGAACCAATAGGAGTTTTAGGCGCAAAGAAAATTCTAGCAGTATCTTCATTTGAAGGAGAATACCACACAAAAGAAAAAAGTTTTATGGTTACAGATGTTACAGAACCTGGTATTAGTTCTGTAAATTTTGAAAGCATAATATACAAAAACCAGCCTGCTGTAATTGAATTAATTATTGAAGAAATTAGTGATGTAAACGGCAATTTGTTTTTAACTGATTCTTTGAATGAAACCACAATAATTCCATTGAAATCTGTCTGGGAAATTGGAACACAAAAAAAATTAACAGGAACATATTATGGAACTGATTTAACGGGAGAAAATGAATTTTATTTGGAAGTTTGTGATTCTGCTGGATTCTGTACTTCTTCAATAAATTATGAAATAAATGTCAGAGACTGTAATAATGAACATGTTTTAATTGTATTAGAACGCGAGAGCGCTAAACCAGAAAGGTTTTTGCCTTTCTTGGAAAATTATTGTGTTTCCTTACTAAACACGCATGAAAGCAGTTTGCCGGATAATGCTGTTTTTTTTGATAACTTTGAATTAATTATTTGGTTGACTGGAACAACATTTAAAGAAAACATAAGTGATAAAGCAGCTGTTTTATTATTGGATTCCAATACAAACATAGTTTTAGAAGGAGAAGATATTGCATTTAAGCATTTCTCTGATGAATTTATGGTAAAGGTTGCCAATAGTATATTTAAAGAAGAACTTGAATTAGAAGATTATAATGCAGGAGTTCAATTACAAGTAACAACAAATCATCCTTTATTTAATTCAATGGGAAACATTCTTGATTATAATTTAACTTTTTTTCCTTATCCTGACGCTTTAACCATTGTTAATAATGGAATAGAACTTGCTTTATGGGACTTAAACGAAAACACTGGAAGCGCAATTGTCGCAAGCAATACCGACAAAAAAACTTTGTTTTTGCCTTTTAGCATGAAAGCATTAGAAAACAAGCAGGAAACATTTATTCAAAATATTATTAACTGGATGTTAACTGAAGAAAATGAATCTGATTTGATTACAGAAATAATTGATGTTTATCCTGCAATAGAAGGAAACAACACTATAAACTTTAAAATAATAAATCAGGGTTTAAAAGATGCCAATAATGTTAAAATAGATTTATATGTTGATGATTTTTTAGAGACAACACAATTCACAGATATTGAAAGTTCTAGTTTTATTGAATTAGAAGAAGAAATCCAGCTTTCAGCAGGAACACAAGAAATAAAGATTTATGTTAACCCAGACTTTCAGGTTACTGAAACAAACTATTTAAACAACATTAATTTAGTGCAAATTGATGTTTTGCCAGAAAAAGCTGATTTAACTGTTAAATCCATTAAAGGAATAATTATAGCGAATACAATAATAGAAACAGAAATTGAAAACATTGGCGGTTCTAATGCAGAAAACGTTCAAGTGCAAATATATTATAATGAAACAAAAATCTATGATGAAAACATTGACATAAATTCCAGAGAAACCAAAACAGTTCAAACAAACATAGAAAAAGAACCAGGAATTCACATTATAGAAACAAAAATAAACCCTCAAGAAATCATTCTGGAAGCAGACTACAACAACAATACACTTACACAAGAACTATATGTTTGCAGTAAAGAAAACATTCTGATAGTAAACGACAATGACGCAGAAAACAATACAACAAACAACCCAGACAACACAAACACTTTTGAAGAAATACTCAAAAACAACGGTTATTGTTTTGAAACATGGAATGAAAAAATACAAGGAACTCCAAACATTTCGCACTTAAACAAATTCAATATTTTAATCTGGAGCACAGGAAACTACTGGAATACAGTAATAGACACAAACGACATGATTCTATTAGAACAATACCAAAAACCAGTTTTATTTGAAGGAGCAGACATAGCATTTGATCACTCAAACGAAACATTTCTGGAA
>JAHJUD010000032.1 GCA_018829335.1 Microcaldota archaeon
GGAAAAAGCAAGAAAAGCAGACGAATTATGGAAAAAACAACAGTTAATTCCTCAATATAACGGAGAACTTGCAAGAATTGAAAGAGAACACCCTGAAACAAAAAATAAACTAAATTACCAAAATTTATGGCAGAGAGCAGGCCAGCCATTTGAAAGATTTTGTGATGCAGTCGGATTAAAAAGGCTTGGCTTCAAGCTTAACCCGGCAGAAATAATAAGGCTTCCTTTTGGAAGAGAATACAGAGAAGACATAATGAAGAAAAGGCATTTGACTTTAGTTGGCGCCCAAAGAAATGTAGATAAATACAACAGCATGAGAGACCATTACGAAAGAAAAAGAAAAGAGTTAAGAGATGCTGCAGCAGCATACTCTGAAGAAAAAAGAAGAAAAACAAAAAAATAAATCAAGCTAATTTTTTTTCCTTGAAAAACTGAATTGAGTGAAAAGCATAAAAGAAATCAAACCTAAAATAAACAATGACAGCATTAAAGCGTTTTCTGGAAGAGAAGGCAGATTAAATGGATTGCTTGCAGTCTTGTCATTAATGTTAATATTCATAAGGTTTTCTCCTGGAACTGATTTCACATTTCCTTCATCATCTACAGTAGTTTTAATTCCTTGTTGCCTGAACAAGTCAAGCAATGGAAGAAGCTGAGCGTTTTCTGCATACCACATTCCTTTTTCTGGATCATACCACATGCTTCCATTTTGTCCTCCAATGCTTCTCAATAATTCTTTCACTCCATTGTAATCCAAAAAAGGCCTTCCGTCTTCAGTTGAAAAGCCAAAGTCATGGGTTTGGCCGTCAGCTGTCTTAACATTAAAGCCGTCATCTGTAGGAACAATTGATTCAACTGCTTCGTCATACAATACATCTCCTGTTTCATTGTCAATTATTTTTAATCTGACAACACAGTCTTTATCTTCATAAAAAATATAAGTTTTTTTGTCTGTCCTGAAAACATTAAACGGCTCCATGTGTTCTAAAGACTGGTTGAATGCATCAACTTTAGCTTGTTTTGCAGGAGAATCTGGGTCGCCTAAAACGCTTGCATCAAAAACATATTCTTCACAGCCGGTAACAGGATTAATTTGGGTTTTTGGGGTAACATCTAATCCAAAAACATCGTTTTGTTCAAGCTTGCCTTGCTCATGGTGTTTGAGCCAGAAAATTAATTCATTTGTTTCAGGCTTGTATAAAACAAAACCGTTTTCAAAATAAACTGCTTCAACTAAACCAACATCTGAATCATTGTCTTTGGAATTAATTAATTTAACGCTTCTGTCGCCAAAAACTTCCAAGCCAGGATTAGTTAAAGCAACTTTTCTTGGAATTCCTTCAGCAATAATCTGTCCTCTCTGAACATAAATGCTTGAATGAGAATCAGTTTTCATTTCCTGGAATTTTCCAAAAGCCTCGCTTAAATTATCTGAATTCAATGGCAGGCCTGTCTGCTTCATTACTCCATCTTTAATGCAGTCCAAAATTTCGCTTGATTCAACAATCAAGTCAGCTGATAAGCCATCAGAAGAAACCTTTAATTTAAAAACTAATTCATTTGCGTCACCGCTTAACCTTACATTAGTTAAAGTCTGAGGATAAGCAATATGCGGCCCAGCCAAATTAGTTGAAGCAAGCCTTACATGGTCTTCTGAAGTAAGGACAGGAACTCCGTCAACAATTAATTGCCCTGTTTTATTATCTGAAATTACATTCTGGTCATTGGTTCCTTGTATTACCATCTGGCCGTCGGTCTTGTATTTTGATGGTTCAATATTTGTTCCTCCTGCAGCCCAAAAATAAAATAATCTGATTCCCTGCATCATTCCCCTGGAAAAACCAAAAGTATCATAAGTTGCCTGAACTAAATCAGAGCTTTTAGCGCCTCCTGAAAGAGAATCCAATTCATCTCTGATAGTATTAACTGCATCCTGTGTTACAGTTCCAGAGCCAGTTAAAGCAGCTTCCATTTGAGCTGAAGCATCATCAATAAAATTAGAGACTTTTTGAGTAGAGTATTCAACTGTATCTTCTTTTGGAGATTCTTCTTCTTTAATTGGAGGAACAAAAAAATGAGTATAATATCCTTCAGTTGTATCAACACAATCCTGTACTTTTGATGCAACAACAAATTGCTGTACAACAGAAAAAATCATTCCGCCCATTCCAAAAATCAAATACCCTGCAGCTTCAGTTGCAGCAAGATAGCCTCCTGCATTAATTCCTAAATCATTAGCAAAGCCTACACCCCAGCCTGCTTTTTCTATTGCCTGCTGGCAGGTATTAATTTTTTCGTCTTTTAATGCTTCACTTAAACTTACTTTTTGTTCTTGGCCTTCATATACTCCGGTCAAATCCAAGTGATGCGCATAATTAATTAAAGTAGCGCCTTTTTCTTTTTCTTCAACTGGAGTGTCCTCTAAAATAATAGAAGAAGTCTTGTTTTCAGATTTAAATACTGCAGTAAAATTTGTCTGTGAAGGTGCAGTCAAAGTAATACCACAAGAAGCACAATTATCTGAAGTATTAGAATAAACTGCAATGTTTCCAACCTTGCTTCTGACTCCTCCGTCAGGCTGAGTGTATTTATCGTATTGGTCTTTAACCGGATTAAATTTCTCTGAAATTGCATTCAAAACATACTTCCATGGAAGATTATTAATTAACCTTGCAAACAAGTCTCCTTGATCAGAGCCTGCATTAGCAAAAAAGTCAATGTAAGCGTCATCATATAATGGATCAGTTCCGGCAGAATAATTAATTCTGCTCCAGGATTCAGGAAGCATATAAGCACTCATGCTTTCAAAACCAAACCCTCTTTTTGCCTGCCAGTAAACATAAGGATAAACAGTGTATTTTGCTGCTCCTCCTGCAGTCCTAAAATAAGCATTAGCTAATCTTTCTTCATTAGCAAAAACCCTGTCCATTGCATTAAAATACCTTCTTTCAGCCCAGTTTCTTTCCCTTAAAGTATTCCACAATAATTCGTTTTGAGTTCTTGCTTTCTGGATTCTGTTGGCTCCCCAGTCAGACATTAAGTCACCCATTTCTTCTGGCTGGAATACATTGTCTTTAACCCAGCTTCCGCTGTAAAGTTCAATTTCTCCTGGCTCATGATATTGTTTAATGAAATCAATTGTTTTATGGTCTATTTCAACAAAAGTGTCATCAACTTTAACATATAAATGCCTTGTTTCTCCTTTATTAAGCATTTTTTCTAAATCTTCAATTCCAACAGTTTTTTCAACTTTGGTTTTGCCTAACTTATAAAACTGCAATCCGTCTCCTACAGTTTCATAATGATCCCAGTTAGCAAAAGTTCCAGGAGTATAATCTTTTGCTGTTTTGTTTGCAAACTCATATTTTGGATGGCCTCCAAAAGCCTTGTTAATATTATTCCATTGGTCAGAGTCAGCCATAA
>JAHJUD010000033.1 GCA_018829335.1 Microcaldota archaeon
ATTCATTCACCTTTTTTTCTGTCAGGTATATTCCGTCTTGGAATACTCTTGAATCCCTGTTTTTTATTTTTGTTGCTGTTTCAAGGTTTGCTGCAGTCTGGCCTGTGTCTTCTTTGTCTATTCCTGTAACTGTTATTTCTTTTCCTTTTACTTCAACTTTTGTGTTTCCCACTATTTTTGATTTTCTCGGATTTTTTTCTCCGGTAAAATTGTTTATTTCAACTAAATTTCCTTTAACTGAAACATTTATTGGAAAGTGTGAAAATACTACTTGCATTTTGTAAGTATATCCTTTTGTTGTCCCTTTAATCATGTTTTTTATATGGGAATTGACACTGTTTATTACAACTTTTGCTCTTTTTGAGGTATGGTGTGACGAAATAAATATTTTGTTTTCTTTGATTTCAATTTTTACTTTTGTATGAATAAAGTCTCTTTCAATGCTTCCTTTGCTTCCTGTTATTTTGACTTTGCTGTCGTTTACTTCTGCTTTTATTCCTTCAGGAATTTCTATTATTTTTTCTGGTTTTTTCATTTTTTGCACCTTAATAAACAAAAGCTATTAATCTTCCGCCAATTTCTTTCTTTTTTGCTTCAGTGTGAGTCATTACCCCTTGGGGTGTTGAAACAATCATTATTCCAATGTCTTTTGAAGGCAGGAATCTTTTCTCGTATTTTTCGTATTCGCTTTTTTTCACTGCATATCTTGGCTTTATTGCCCTGCATTCGTTTATTTTTCCATTTAATTCAACTCTGAACATTCCGTCTCTTCCGTCGTCAATTAACTCGTATTTTTCTATGAATCCTTTTTTTATCAGTATTTTTAGCACTTCGCCGATAAGCTTTGATGCAGGCTTAAAAGTGCATTCTTTTTTTGATGCAAGCTCATGGTTTTTCAAGTTTATTAATGCGTCTGCTACTGGATCTGTTAAACTCATATTTTATTCCACCTTAATTATATTTTGTAAACCCCATTTTTGGTGCTCTTTCCTTAAAGCATCTTCTGCAAATCTGCATTCCATATTTTCTTATTACTCCTCTCCTGCTTTTGCAGACAGTGCAGTTAACTTTCTTTTTGTCAACCATTGATTTCAACTCCGAATTCTTTTTTCATGAAGTTTATTGCCTCTTCTTTTGTAACCCTGTGTTTTATCGGAATTTTTCTTGATTTGTTTTTCCTTCTTTTTATCCTGTAACCTTTTTTTTCAAGGCTAACTAAAACATTGAATCCTTTTATTCCAAGCTTTGGGTCGTATTTTGTCCCAGGCAAGTCAATGTATTCTTTTATTCCAAAACCAAAATTTCCCGTTGAATCAAAGTTGCTTTCTTTAAGCAAATTTTCTTTTGCTTTTAATGATGTTTTCAGGAAATCTACTGCTTTTTGTTTTCTTAATGTAACTTTTACTCCTATTGGCAGCCCTGGTCTTATTCCCCAAATCGGCTGTTTTACTTTGCATTTTGTCTGGACAGCTTTTCTTCCAGTTACTTTTTCAATTATTTCCTGTCCTTTTTTGAGTTCATCTCCGGCTTGGCCTACGCCCATGTTTACCACAATTTTTTCTATTCTGATTTCTTTCATTGGATTTTCCATTTTTCTGCACCTTATTTATAATTCAATTTCTGCTTTTTTTTCTCCTATGACAAAAATGTTTGCTGCTGTTGTGGTGAATTCTTTTTCTTTGTTTTTGAGTTTTACTGTCTTGTATTTGTTTATGTCTCCTTTGATTATTTCCTGTATTTCTGCTTTTTCTCCTGCGTGGCTTCCTCCTGTAACATAAGCAAGGTTTCCTTTTTTTTGGATGATTTTTTCAAGTATTTTCTGTTCTGGCACTGAAATCTTTATTGTATCTCCTACTTTTAATTCTGTTTCTTTTTCAATAAATGTTCTTCCGTCGTTTGTGTTAAGCTGGATTTCTTTTTTTCCATTCACTTTTTTTCCGGTTATTTTGCATAATTTAACTGGTTTTGTTTCTTCTGTTTTAATTGTTTTTAATCTTCCTTTTGAATCCAATATAATCCTATAATTTTCTTTTGTTCCTTCAATTGAAACAAAATCAAATAATCCTACTGGAAATTTAGTGCTTTTTCTTGTTTTTCCGTCAACTTTTATTTTTCCTTCATTTAGGATGTTTTTTGTTTCTTTCCTGTTGATTGAAAGTTTTAGCAAGTCTCTGACCAAAAATCCAAGAGGAACTGATTGCTTAAAGTTATGCGGTCCTGGCTTGAGTTTTATTGTAAAAGTTTTTTCTTTTCTTTTCATTAATCTTGCTGTATGAGTTGAAAGCCTTTTCTGCTTTTTTTTAGCGCCTTTTTTTGCCATTTATTTCACCTTTTCTTCACTAATTTTTTCTTCTTCCTTTTTTTCCTCTTGTTTTTTTGATTCTTTTTTAATTTCTTTTTTTTCTTTGTTTTCTTTTGTTCCTTCTTTTGCTTTTTGTTTTGCATTTCTCTTGAATCTTTTCTCATCTTTTCTTTCCAATTCAATTATTATTAAATTGCTTGCTTTAACCGGAACAAGTTTTTCTGTTCCGTCTGCTTTTTTTCTTGTAATCTTGTCTACAAAAACCTTTGCTTTTTTGTGGTCAACCATTGAAATTTTTCCTTCTGTTTTCTTGTATTGCCCTCTTGTTACTTTTACTTTGTCTCCTTTTCTTACAGTCAAGCTTTTTTTTCCTGTTTCTTTCCTTAATTCCTTGCTTAATTGTGATGTAAGCAGTTTTCTTCTTTCATGCAATTTTCCTTTATACAGTCTTTTCCTTTGCTTTGATGGTTTTTTTGTTTTCATTTTAATCCCTTAAACAATTCCTTGTGCGATTCCTGCCACTTTAGGCCATCTTTCGCCTACTTCTTTTGCTACAACGCCTTTTATTTCTGAGGCTTTTGGAAGCCCTTTATCATCAACTAATACTGCTGCATTGTCTTCGAATTTCACTCTTGTTCCGTCTTTCCTTCTGTACTCTTTTTTTACTCTTATGATTACTGCTCTTTCAACTTTTTTTCTTATTTCAGGTTTTCCTTTTTTTACTACTGCATTGACAAGGTCTGCAATTCCTGCTTTTTGCGACATTTTTTTCCTTGACTTGAATTTGAATACTGTAATTATTTCCAGTATTTTTGCTCCGCTGTTGTCTGCACAAATGCATTGGGTTTTTTGGGTTAATCCTTTTGTTGCTTTTGCGTTAATTGCTTTCATTTTTTGTTACCTCTAATACAACAAAACTTTTTGTTTTGCTTATTTTTCTTGTTTCCCCTATTTTTACGAAATCATTTTCTTTTGCATTAATGCATTCAGGATTGTGTGCGGCAATCTTTGACCTTATTTTCTTGTATCTTTCGTATTTTGGGATTTTTTTTGTAAGAGTCATTTCGATTATTACTGTTTTGTTGGGTTTGCTGCTTACAACTTTTCCAATGAATATGTTTCCCCTTACTTTTATTTTTCCGTGCTTTGCGCATTTTTGGTCATTGCATTCAGCCATTTTTTTTCCTCCAAAACATTTTTATCCTGTCTTCTGGTTTAAACAAAATTTTTTCTCCTTCAATTTTTATTTTTTTTCCTTTTATTTTAACTTCTATTTCAGTTTCTTTTTTTGGAATTTTTTTTCCCCCTTTTTTTGTTTCCAAAATCAACAAATTTTTTGTTTCTTTTACAATCTTTCCTAAAATTTTTTTTCCGTTACTTCTTTTTGCAGTTATGTTCAGGCCGTTGAGTTCATGTGCCCTTATGTTTTCTTTTGTCAGCTCATATTTTGCTTTAAACATCAATTAATTCCTCTTTGTATCCTTGATTCAAAAGAACTTCTTTGATTTTTTTTCTGTGGTCCCCTTGCAATTCTATTTCATTTCCTTTTACAGTTCCCCCGCAGGCAAACTTTTTTTTCAGGATTTTTTCAAGGTTTTTTGCGGTTTCAGGGCTTTCAAGGCCTTGAACAGCAGTAACAACCTTCCTGAATTTTGTTCTTTTAATTGTTATCCTTATCCTTTGTTTTTCTTTTGCGATTTCATCGCATACGCAAAGGTTTTTTTGAAGTCCGCAAGTCGGACACACTTCATTCATTTTTTTTCTTTCCTCCTTTTTTTTGCTCTTTTAATTTATTTTTCTGGTTAATTATTGTAAGTGTTCTTGCAATTTCTCTTCTTATTTTCTTTATTTTCCCTGGGTTTTCTGCTCTTGTTCCAGAGCTTATTTGTGTTTTTTCTTTTGCCAGTTCGTTTTTCATTAAAGTCACTTTTTCTTCGAGTTCTTCAAGGCTTAATTCCCTTAATTCTTTTGCTTTTTTTGCTGTCATTTACTCACTTTCTTTTTTGTTTTCTTCTTTTTCTTTTTTACTGTCTTTTTTTGCGTGTTCTTTTTCTTCTTTCAATTCTTTTTTTTCTGCAGTTTTTTCTTTGTTTTCTTTTGCTTCTTTTTCCTTTTCAGTAATTGTTTCTTTTTTAGTTTCTTCTTTTGCTTCTTTTTTTCTTTTGTCCTCTTCTTTTTCTTTTTTGTCTTCTTTTTTAGAGTGCTCTTTTTTTGCCTCTTTTTTTTCGTTTTCCTTGATTTCTTTTTTCTCTTCGTTTTCTTTTTCTTCTTCTGCTTTTTTTTCTTTTCTGCTTTCAATTTTTTCTTTAATATTTATTTTGTCTGGGAATACTGTTCCTGGTTTTACTATTCTTACTTTTACTCCTATTACTCCGAATTTTGCTCTTGCCGGTGCTGCCCCATAATCAACTAATTTTGCTTGTTCTCCTATTTTTTTCATGTAGCCTTCAGCTATTCTTTGCTTTCTTTTTCTTACTCCTTTTCCGCCTAATGCTCCTGCAAGCACTATTTCTACTCCTTGGGCTCCTGCTGAAGTAATGTCTTTCATTGTTCTATACACTACGCTTCTCCAGCTGAATCCTCTTCCAATAAGCATTGATATTTTGTTTGCCATTGCCTGTGCATCTAATTCTGGGACAGTTATTTCTTTTATTTCAATTTGCGGGTTTTCTACTCCAAACTTTTCTTCAAGTGTTTTTGTAAGTTTTTTTATGTTTGTTCCGCCTTTTCCTATTGCTAAGCCGGGCTTTGTCACATTTAATACAACTCTTGTAACTAAAGGGGTTTTCATTGTTTCAAGTTTAGTAAAGCCTGCCTTGTCTAATTCTTTTTTCAGGTAATCTTCTATTTCAATTTTTTTTGTTCCCTGTTTTATAAAAGTCCTTTCAATCATTTATTTTCCCTCTTGAAGTACTATTTCTAAATGAGCTGATTTTTTTGCCCTGCTTTTTCCGCCTATTTTTCCTTTTGACTGATGGCTCATTCTTGAATAGCCCATTGAAGCAAAAGCATGTTTTACAATCAATTTTTCTGTTTCTAATCCTTTGTAATCCGCATTTGATTTGGCTGTCTGAATTAATTCAAGAAAAGCTTTTACTGTTTTTTGAGGGTATCTTCCTGTTTTTGTTTGCCCTTTTCCTTTTCTGTGAGGCACTTTTTTTAAGTATTTTCTTAAAGGCAGATGCTCTTTTTTTTCTGTTATGTTCTGCAAAAACTCTTCTGCTCTTTTTACTGATTTTCCTTTTATTTCCCTGCTTATTTCTGTTGAGTATTTTAATGAGGCGTTTGCATTTGTTTTTATGGCTTTGGCTGTTTTTTTCTCGTTTATTTTTTCTTGCAGATTGTAATTCTTTTTTGTCATTATTCATCACTTTCTTGCAGTTATTGCTGTACTGGACTTTGTTGCGCCTATTCCTGCTTTTCCATGCAATAATCTTTTTCTTGTTAATGCAACTTCGCCTAAATAATGGCCGAGCATTTCAGGGAATATTTCTCTTGTTTCAAATTCTTTTCCGTTGTATATTGCAAAATTCAAGCCAACCATATTTGGAGTAACTATTGTGTCTCTTAAATGGGTTCTTATCGGTTTAGGGTATTTTCCGCTTTCTTTTATTTTGGCTGCTTTCTCTATTTTTTTGTCTAATTGCTTGTTTTGGTTTCTTTTCAGGCTTCTTCTTGCCCTTGAATTGACAAACTTTGAGAATTCATCCAGGTTCATTTCTTTTAATTCTTTCATTGTTTTTCCTTTGAATGTAAATTCTTTTGCCATTTTTTTTCACCTAAACTTTTTTACTTTTTCTTTCTTCCTGTTCTGCTTGAAGCGATTGCCCCGATTTTTCTTCCTGGCGGTGCATGCCTTGAAGTGCTTTTGCTTTTTCCTGGATGGTGTTGTGCTCCCCCAAATGGATGTGAATCAGGATTCATTGCAACTCC
>JAHJUD010000034.1 GCA_018829335.1 Microcaldota archaeon
AAAAGTTTAATCAAAAACTTTTCCAAGTAAACTTTTTCAGAAAAAGTTTAATCAAAAAAACTTTTTCCAAAAGTTTTATCAAAAACTGCGAACTACGCAAAAACTTTTAGGAAAAGTTTAATTAAACAACCTTTTTCAGAAAAAGGTTGAACAAAAACGTCCCCTTATGATTTCTACGAATTTAATCAAAAACTAATTCAAAATTTCTTTTGTTAAAGGAATAATTTAATTCAAAATTCAGTTACTATATTTTTGTATTTCTTGTTCGCTTAATTCTTTTGTGCCGTTTTTGTCTATTACTGTTACTTTAACTGAAACTCCTCCTGAATAAATGTCTCTTTTTTTTGAAGAATTGACTGCGCTTATTGCAAGCCTGATTCCTTCTTCTGTTGAAAGGTTTTCTTTGTAATTTGAGTCAAGTGAAGACAAAGCCAGTTCTGTTCCTGATCCTGTTACTGCAAATTTTTTTCTTTCAAGTAATCCTCCTGAAGGATCAACATCATAAATTTCAGGTTTTTCGTTTACTCCGCCAATAATAAACTGCACAAAAAAAGGATAAAATCTGTTTGAATTAAGGATATTTGAAACAAAAGTTGCAAGAGCTTTTGGAGTTATCTTTGTTTCTCTTTCTATTTCAAACAATTTTGCATGGCTTCTCAAATACCTTACCAAAGTCAGTGCGTCTCCTACAGAACCTGCAATTGTAACGCTTACTCTTTCTGTTATCTTATAAACTTTTTGTACTTCTTCGTCGTAAGCTAAATGCCCCATTGAAGCCCGCATATCTGCTGCTAATACAACAGCATCTTTTGTTACTAATCCAACTGTAGTTGTTCCTGTTTTAAGCTGTTTATTTGAATCCAAAAAATCACCATAAAAAATAGTTTCGGTGTGCCTATATTTAATGGCTTCCTAACAATTTAAAAACTTAAGGGAAAAGCAGAAAACATTAATTGCTTATCCTTTGAATTAATTCTGTCAAACAAAAGCTTTTGCTTTTTCTTTTTTTATTCCGATTTTTTCCATTGATTTTTTCATTAATTTGTTGTCTAATTCAATAAGTTTTTCCACTATTGGGCTTTTTGTGTTAAGCTTGTACAAGCTTGCCTTTCCTACTTTTCTTGTGTAATCTACAATATTTCTTTCTTCTAATGAATTCCAAAATGTTTCCAGAGTATTCCATGAAACATCAGCATTCCTGCATATGTCTTTCCTGCTGTAATCAAATACGTCATTTTCAATCAAGAAATCAAGCACTCTGATTATTGGGTAGTCTCCGAAAAATTCCACAAACAAGCTTTTATCTTTATTCATAAAATAATATTCTCTAATTAAGTTTAATTGCCTTATCCTTAATATTTTAAGATTAATATTTTGGAATCATTTCATCTATTGCATTAATCACATAGGTTTCAACAAATGCAGCTAAAACCAAAAGCAATAAAGACAAAAGCATTAAAATAAAGGCCTGAATTAAAATTCTTTCAAATCTTTCTGATTCAAATTCTTCTTTTGCTATTCCTTGAGAAGCGATTCCTCCAGACATTGCTGCAGCAAAATAAGTTAATGCCTCTAATGCAGTATGCGGCAACACAGTCAATAACAGCAAACCAAAAAAAACAATCGGGTTTTTTCCTGCCAAAGGCGCTAATTCAATTGACCTGTTGGCAAAAACTATTCCCCAGACTGAAGCATTCCATGTAATAATAAACATTGCCCCAAAACCATAAATTAATGAAACCAAAAATGTTACTATAAGAACCCATAAATTGTTTTTTATTATTCCAACAAAAAAATCAAGTTTTTCGCAGTCCCCCAAAAAGCATGAATCAGCTGCTTTTCCCATTACTTCTGTCGCCCCGACGGCATCTCCTGTGCTTCCACTAATTCTTTCATATGCTTCAAATTGTTCTCCAAAAACATAATGATCTGAAACAAGTATTTCCTGGTTTCCTTTTGTTATTGTTATTTTCATTAATCCATCATAATTTCCGTTTTCTTGAGGCAAAATAAAAATCATTAATGCAAACAACATAAATGCCCCAAAAAAAGAATACAAATACACTTGAATCAAATGCTTGTGATCCAGCCATAAACCTTTAACTGAAATCTTTTTTCCCCTTAACTGCAGTTCAGTTAAAGTAATATTTCCTTCTTTTACTTGTTTTTCTCTTCCTTCCCTTAAAGCCAGTTCTTCAATTAATCTGCTTATTACTGGCATTAAAGCCATTGAAGTAAAAAAAACAGAGACAATTCCAATATAGCTTGGAAACAAAAAGAATGCAACAAGGATTCCAATTATTGCATAAATAAAACCCATCAAAAAAGCGCTTTCAGGCGAACTATGCAGTTTAGCCAGATTAATCAATTTGTTTAGCATTCAATAAGAATACATTAGTTTGCTTTAAAAGTTTTGCTTAATCGCTGTTTTTCTTTTCAGAAATAGTTTTTTTAATTTTATTGTTCTGCAGCATTAATTCCAATTATTGCTTTTCTTCTTGTTTCATCCGGCACAACATAAACTGTTAATTCAACTTCTTCTCCGGAATTTCTTGAAACACTTACATAAACATCAATAATTGTTTTTTTATCTGGAATAAATTCTCTTCCATATTCATCAAAAATTGAATCAAAAGAAATTATTGCTTTCTGCTGGAAAGTCAGCTGGGAAAAATTCATTTCTTCCAATAAAGCAGTTAATTCATTTATTGCTGTTGTTGTATCAGCTGAATTTAATTCAATTGAACTGCTGGCCTGGCTTCTTGATTCAGTCACTGAAACATTTAAAGCCCCTTTTTCTTCAACAAAAGCTTTTACTTGTTCTTCCAGTTCTTTTGCGTTTTCCCCTGAAAAATAAACTTGAGCAGAATAGCCTGTTGCTGTTGCAGAAACTTCAATTGAAGTGAATAATGTGTTATTGTCTGAAAGGAACTGGTTGAATTCTTCATTAAAGTCTGTTTCTGCTTCAAACAAAACCAAAAAATATTTTTCAGGCTCTGGAGAAAAAACATTTGCATCAGAAACTGAGTCAAGAGAAATAATTTTTTCTTTTAACACATTTTCGTCAACAAAATCAGAGTAATCAAAATAACCTCCAAAAATTATTATTGGAAGCTTTTCTTCAATCACTGAATTCAGGTCTGCAAGAAATGGCTCTGGAATCACTTCAACTGAAACAGAATTAACCATAGTGTTTCCCGTAAAAGAAGCATCAACATTTACCAGCAGTTTTTCTCCTTTGGTTGTTCCCGGCACAACATAAGCTAAAGTCAAAGGATCCTGAAATTCATAATTTAAGTCAAATCCTTGCTCGTTTGAAAATTTAACTGTTTTAGGCGTAATGCTTATCAATGAGTTTTCAAAAGAAAATGGCTCAAACAAGATTCCTTCAGTTGCAGTATTTATTTTTTCAACTATGTCAGAAACATTTTTGTCTTTTTCAAAAGAAATTTCTGCTGCATAAACAAGCGAAGTCCCTAAAGTGGTGTTTGGCAATTGCCTGTATTTTGAGTCAATCCTGTAAATTCCTTCAACTCCGGCAATCTTTGAGTCAATTTTTGTAATGTCTGCTTCATCAGTGTAAGCAGAAAAAAGAATTTTTGGCACTACTTCAACTACTTTTGCCTCAACTTTTTCTGCACTCATCTGGATTGCAGTTGAATCAGGAAGATTTGGGTCAGGCGGGGTTGAATCTTGCGGAGGCTGATTTTGGGTAAAATAAGAGCCAAAGCCCAGAATAGAGCCAATCATTATCACAATAATAAATAATCCCATCCATTGACCTGAATTCAAAAAAACACCTTTAAAAAAAAGTTATCTTGAATGGATTGTAAATAAAAGGTATTAAAAGAATTGAGTTTTAGTAATAAATAATACCTGGCAAAAACTCATTTTAGTTTTTGATTAAATTTTTTTAAACAGTTTAAGGTGATTGATAATGCAAAAAGGCGATATGGCAGTAATCAGTTATACTGCAACAGATAAAAGCAATGACAGAGTATTTGATTCAACTATTGCAGAGCAAGCAAAAAAAGCAGGAATATTTGATGAAAGAGTAAGATATGAGCCTGTTCATGTAATTATAGGCAACAAAGAATTAATGCCTGCATTAGAAGAAGAATTAGTTAAAATGAAGGAAGGAGAACAAAAAAAAGTTTTGTTAAACCCTAAAAAAGCTTTTGGAGAAAGAAAAGCAGAATTAATTAAAGTAATGCCAATGAAAGAATTTATTTCAAGAGAGATAAGGCCTGTTCCAGGCTTAATGGTTGAAATGAATAATGTAAGAGGAAAAGTTCAAAGCGTTTCAGGCGGAAGAGTAAGAGTGGATTTTAACCATGAATTAGCAGGAAAAGAATTAGAGTATGATGTAAAATTAGAAAAAATCCTGACAGAAAAAAAAGAAAAACTTGATGCTTTAGGAAAAAAGTTTTTTACCGGAACAAACGCTGAAATCAAAGAAGAAAAAAATGTTGTTGAAGTGAAATTTAATTTAATTCTTCCAAGACCTGAACTAAAAGGAGAATTCGCCAGCATAATTTTCTCTAATTTTCCTGAAATAAAAAAAATAATGTTTATTGAAGAATTAGAGAAAAAAGAAGAAAAAACAGGCAGCGAAGAAAAACCCAAAAAAGAAGAAACAAAAAAACAAGCCAAGAAAGAAAACAAAGAAGCAACAAAACCTAATCAAGAAACAGAAGAAGAACAAGAAACAGAAGAACAAGAAGTAAAAGAAGAATAATTAAACAAGAACAAGAAACTACAGAAGAATAATTCAGTTTTTCTTTTCAATTTCTTTATTCTTTTTTTAATTTCATTATTGCTTCTGCTATGTTTCCGTTTGATTCATTTAATGCGTTTTCTGCGTCTGTTTTTTCTGCTCCGGTTTGTTCTATTACCATTTTTAAGTCTTCTTCGTTTAATCCTTTTTCTTCTGTTGCGTTTCCTACAACTGAATAAATTTTTTGTCCTTGGGCATTCATTACGCTTACATTAGGATTTTCAATTATTAGTCTGCTTCCGTCTTCTAATTCAAAAACCACTTTTTTTGCTTTTATTTCTTCTGATTTTATGCCAAACTGTTTTAGCATTCCCTGCATTTGTTTTGGATTCATTCTTCCCATTCCAGGAAACATTTTATCACCTTAAAGATTATTCCTGCCCAATGCTTTTAAGTTTTTCCAGCAGTTCTTTTGGCATAGCCAGTTCTTTTCCTTTTCTTTCTAGTATTTCAACCAGTTGTTCCCTTATTTTTGGGTCCTTGTTTATTCTCAAAGAATGTATTATAAAATTTATTGAGTTTACTTGTTCTCTTGTATTTCTTCTCAAAAGAATTTTTGTTATTACTGCTTTTGTTGTTCTTTGTGAAACTTTTTCAATTATTCCTCTTTGGCTTTTTTCTCCTGAACTAAAAATTTCTTTAGGAGGTTTGTCAACAAAACTGCCTGAACGCTTAATTTCACTTTCAATTTCACTTCTCATTCTTCTTGTATTGCAGCCTATTTTTTTTCCATTCCAGTAAAAAAAAGGCGTTCCTTTGGGAGATTTATCTGCATAAGGTTCAATTAAAATTCTTTTTCCTCTCCAAAAAAACATTGTTTTTGTTTCTCTGCTTTTTTTTGGGGAACTGTCAGCCATTCTTTTGCCATACAAATGCGACTTGTATAATTTCGCCGTATTAAGCATTTTTCTTGGCTTGCTCATAGTTTGATTTTGTTCCATTAAGTTTATTAATTTTGATTGAATTAGTTCTTGTATGCAGAAAGGAATTATTTCTTCTTTTGAAAAGTTTGCTGAAGCAAACCCTTTGCTTAACCTTGAAACCAATCCAAAGAGAAGCAATGCATTAAAAGATTATTTTGCTTTTGGCGGCTTTGTTTCCTTGATTCCTTTAACTAATGGCTCCTGGCCTAAACTGATTTATCCTTCAAAGAAAAGAATCCAGTTCCAGTTAACTGAACTTGAAGCAAGCAAAAATCTTTTTTCATCAAAATTAAATGACTGGAAAAAACAGCATTCTGATGCAAAAAACTACAAGAATACAATTTTTCTGAAAAAGTTTGCTGAACCTGTTTACTGGAAGCATTTAATGAAAAAGACAACTGACTCTGAATACAGGAATTCAGTTGAAAGAGTTAATCTTCCAGTTGACTTGGTTGCAGACAAAAAATACAAGCCAATGGTTGAAACTTTCCTTAAAGACAGCGAATACAGAAAACAGTTAATTGAAGCATTTGAGAATTCTGTTGTATACAAAAAAGACAAACGCTTGGCAAAGCATGCATCTCATTTACAGGAATTCCGCCAGGAAATTTCTGATACAAAAATAAAAGAATTAGAGAAAAGACTGGGATCAATTCAAAAAAATATTTCCTGTCTGCAGGAAATAATGAAATGGGCTGAAACATAAACATTTCGCAGTTTAAGCACGACGCACAGCATAAAGCTATGCATGTTTCATCAATTAACCTGCAACTGACTGCACTATTGCTTTTCCTATTACTCCGTTTTCATATGCAAGATAAAGCGAGACAACAACTATAACTGCTAAAACAATTACTATAATCCAGTTCTTTAATTTCTGTTGCATAAAAAACTCTTGTTTCTTTTAATTTAAATTCTTTTTCTTTTGGATTTTCTTGCTTTAATTCAATTTCCTTGATTTTTTTGTTTTCTTTTTAATTTAATTTCTTTTTCTGCTTTAGCCTAATTCTTTTTTTTGTTTCTTTTTTCTTTCATTTTTTTCCCTTGATTTTCACCTGCAGTCTGGTGTGAATTCCTTTTAATGTCTTTTTATTTCATTTCTTATTTAATGGACGTAATAACTAAAGTCAAAGAGTTAAATCAAATTGAATTTAATCCAATGCAGGAGAAAGCAATCCAAACAGGATTATTTGATTCAAGTATAATAATCAGTTCTCCTACTGCTTCAGGAAAAACATTAATAGCAGAAGTAACTGCACTGAATTCAGTTATCAACAAGAAAAAAAAAGTAATTTATGCCTGTCCATTAAAAGCCTTGGCTTCAGAGCATTTCTCTGAATTCAAAAAAAAATACTCAAAAGAATTAAACATTAAAGTCACTATTTCTACAGGCGATTTTGATTCTTCTTCAAAATACCTGCAAAACTATGATGTCATTTTTACAACATATGAAAAAACTGAATCATTGTTAAGGCATAAAACAGAATGGCTTTCTTCAATTGGCCTGCTTATTGTGGACGAAATCCATGAAATTGATTCAGATCGAGGTCCAACAATAGAAATAATGATAACAAAACTTCTTTTATTGAATCCAAGCTTGCAGGTTTTAGGCTTAAGTGCAACCATTCCAAACTCAAAAGAATTAGCTGAATGGCTTAAAGCAAAACTAGTTGAAAGTTCTTTCCGGCCTGTAAAATTAAATGAAGGAGTCTATTTTGATGACAGAATTCATTTCCTGCGGGGAAAAGAAAAAATTGAAGCAAATTCAGATTCAGTTCTTGCATTAGCAAAAGACACTTTAAAAAAATCAAAACAAGCATTGATTTTCTGCAATACCCGCCCTCGTTCAATTGCAACAGCAAAAAAACTTGCATCAGTAGTTGAAAAAACTTTGTTGGAAAAGGAAAAAAAGTTTTTGTCTGTAAAATCAAATGAAATTTTAAACAC